>CAZFSH010000040.1:4438-13981 GCA_964521935.1 uncultured Propionivibrio sp. | reverse complement strand
CGTTAAGCTCGACAAAGCGCCACAAGGCGGGCAACAGGGTGGGCACCACGTACAGCGCAAAACTCAGGCGACTGGTCGCCGCCAGGACCATACCGGTATAGGCGACCACGATGACCGTCACCCAGACAAAGTTTTGCAGATGCGCCTCAGCGGGAAATAGTGGCCCACACACCATGGCCCAGCCAAGCGCGGTCAGCCCCATGCCCACGGCATAGCCCCACTCCCAACGCTTAAGTTTCGCTTTGTCGATATCAATATTGCGAAACTGATGCCAGACCCAACCGCGCAGCGCCATCGTGGTGAGCATGTAAGCGGCCCACGCTTTGAGTAGATCATCATCTCCGGTGGGCATGAGCAGGACAAAGGTGACCAACACACCGACCAGAATCGAGGCGATCGACCCGGGCAGCCGCGAATAGAGCGCCTCGATCCGCTGACGCTCGATCGCACTGACTAGGTAGGGGTCGGCTGCAACGTTCATAAGCATGGCACTGAGTCCTGGTTAGACCGCTTGCTCGGCAATTTCGGCACGCACAACATCCATGTTCAACGCCCGGGTCTGTGCAATGACTTCATCGAGCGCGCTGGCGGGCAAGGCGCCAGCTTCGGAATATAAAATGATCTGGTCGCGAAAAGCCATCAGCGTGTCACTAACTAATGCTTTGGGTCATCACGAACATGCGATTGGCGTAGACTCTGCCGATGCGCAACCGCCACTGCTGATGGCGGACCAAGATGGTACCAAATGTCGATAAAGCGTTTTGCTGTTAAGTAGGAAGTTTGTTGTAAAGCAAACGAGGAGCGGAGTTGGATTTTATTAAGCGTCTGGGGAGCTAATCTATTATGTCGAAGGCAGCAGAGGAAAAAATTTCGGCAGCCGAACTGGCTCGGTATCGTCGCCTCGATTGCGAATTTGTCCTGCCCCTTCTTGCCGACTACGTCAAGGCGGATATCTCCTTCATTCCGATTCGTAACAGCCACACTCACCGATGGCACCTGCGCGCTGAGGGAAAGGAGTTTGAACTTTTGACCACAGGCCCCAAGTGGTTCGACACGCGCGCTAGGCGTGGTGGTGGCGGTGCGATTGATCTCGTGATGCATCTGCATTGCCTCGACTTCAAACGAGCTGTGGCAAGACTTAGAGTTACGCTGTGAGATACATCCTCGCCGACGAAAATCTTGTTGTTGCAGGGCGCATCTACGTTGGCTTTCCACTGCTGCTCAATGACGACGGTGACGCAATGCAACCTGCGCAAACCTTCCTTTGGGATTTGCTCGGCAAGGCAGGACGCGTCACAAGTCCCAAGAGTTGGGATGTTTATGGCCGTGCTATATACGATTTCTTTGGCTTCGTCTTCGCCAACAAGGACAGGGTGGACTGGAGGAGCCCTGCAATTCCGGGAATGCCTAGGGCGATAGATGCCTATCGGGATTGGTCATTGGGTACTCTCGGATTGAAGGCAAGTACGATCAACCTGCGCCTGCGGGTCATCGTAAGGTTTTACAAATGGGCAGAAAAGCAGGGGTATGTTGACCAACTTCCGTTCGACTATGTGTCAGTGCAGACACGCAGGCAACCGAAGCTGCTGGTCCATTTGGACACTACTGGTAGGCGGGTCGAGTCGCCAGAGTTTATGCTGGCGTCAAAGGCCCCGAACGTAAGGATTCTCACCAAGGAGCAGGTATCGGTCTGCTATGCCGATCTGCCAAACATTACCCACCGCCTTATGTTCGAGTTGAAAGTGCGAACGGGCTTGCGCCAAATAGAGTGCAGAACGTTTCCTGAAAGCTACGTCTTTGATCCACGTCGACGACAAGATTTGAAGTCGGGCGACAAGATACGACTCCACCTCGACCCAAGGGACATGGAGATCAAGAATTCCAAGCCGCGGGATATTGATATGCCCTATGCACTGATGGAAGACTTGTGGGCCTACAGCGTTCGCCTTCGGCAAAAGCGAGAGCGTAAAAACCGGGATGGCAAGAAGTATCCCACCCTCTTCTTGACAACGAACGGAACGCCTTACAGCAAAGAGTCTATTACAGCGCTTTATGCGGCGCTGTCCAAGCGCGTCGGGTTCAAAGTGATGCCGCACATGCTTCGCCACACCTACGCTACCTACTTGCTTTGGACTCTGCGCAAAAGCGAGACTTTCAAGGGGGAACCACTACTCTACGTTCGAGATCGATTGGGGCACAGCGACGTGTCGGCCACGACCATATACCTCCACCTGATCAATTCACTGGACGGTCATCTGGTACTCGCACACGAGGACGAAATAGACAAGCTGTTCAGCGCGAAGGATGCCATGAATGCGGATTAAGAAGTCGTTTGAAACCGTCGAGCTAACGCCCGTCGCCACGACCCCGATTCCCGATGACGCAGGCGGTGCGGTCGTCCGTGTTCCAGAAAATCCCACCGCCAGTAGAAATCTCGACCTCGCTTCATGGCTCGGCCGGGGCCTGGATGAATGGGTATGGGCATGTGCCGCGCAACTACGCACATTGCTAGCCAGCCGAAGCGTGCAGCCGTCGACGGTTGTCAATTATTGGAACGGCGGACTGGTCTACTTCTTCGACTTCCTCGTGGCTACCGGCGCGCCGTGTCAGCCCGCTTCGTTTGAGCGCCGTCATCTGGATACCTACATTGCATGGCTGAATGAGCATGTGGAGTGGAGTCGTGCGTCGCAAAAGACCTGTTACACGGCAACCAAGCCAGTCCTTCTTGGTCTCCAAAGGCGTGGCGTAATCCGCGCCGGCGACTTGTTCCCGTCCAATCCATTTCCTCGCAGCAACTCATCGAAGAAAGGTCAAAGTACACTTTCTCCCGGCGAGCGTATCCGCTTGGCTGAGGCCCTGCGGGATGACTTGGTGGCCATTCATCACGGGCGCTTTACTGGCACCGGAAGCGAGTCGCTCTGTGTGCATGTCCTTGCACTAGCCCTTCGTACCGGGCTCAATCCCACGCCGCTTCTTGAAATGCAGCGCGACTGCTTGAAACCGCACCCATTCATGCCAAATATGATGCGGGTCGATACCTTCAAGCGACGGGGCAATGCAACCCAACTCAAGAACCTGCGCTATTCCAAAAACGAAACCGTGCTTTGCTCGATCCCGATGGACGGTGTGGCCCTGCTGCGCATGGTGCTGAAACTGACCGAACCACTGGTTGAACACGTGCCCGCGAACTTACGGGATCGCCTGTGGCTCTATCAAATCGAAAGTAAGCGCTCCATTGGCAAGTTAACGGTACTCACGAAAGTCACGCTTAACAATGGTATCGCCGCCTTAGTTTCCCGGCACGATCTGCGCGACGATGCGGATGACCCGCTAAAGCTCAACCTGTCACGCCTGCGCAAGACCTTGGAAAACCGCTTGTGGGTACTCAGCAATGGCGACCTGCTTGCCGTCGCGGCGATCATGGGCCACACGCCCCAGGTCGCCGATACCCACTATCTTTCCTGCACCAACGAGATGCGCGAAAACGCTACGTTTGTAGGCGAAGCGCTGCCGGATATCTACCGCAATGGTGCACAGGGAGACGCCAACGGCAAGGTTATTCCCATCATCCAAATCGACAAAACTCCAGTGGGGAGATGTAAAGACCCAATCAACGGCGACAAGGCTCTGAAAGACGGCACGCCGTGCGACGACTTCCTTAGCTGCTTTGGCTGCCGCTCCTACGCCATCGTTGGTTCCCCGCAGGATCTGCACCGTCTGTTCAGCTTCTACTGGTTCTTGGAACGTGAGAAACATCATGCCCGCGACAATGATTGGCGTGAACGATTCCATAACACGATGCGCCTGATCGATGTCTTCACATTGGACAAATTTGATACGACCATGGTGACCATGGCCAAGGACCGCGCTCGCGTTGCCCCACATATCTTCTGGAAGGCATATTCCATCTCCCCCGCGACAGGAAGTGATCATGGCAGCCGTTAAAGTCAGGAAAAAGCAGCGGACAGCGGGTATCGCCGAGGGCCGCATGGCAAAGGATTATGGTCTGTTGCTCGCCCAGCCGATCAGCGCCGCATCTCTCCTGGATGCCGAGCGCAAGAAGATTGTCATCAGCGTTGTACTTGATAAAGAGGGCAATGACGTCGTTCTGAGTCGGTATGAAGACATGGTGTGGAAGTTGTGGCCCTACGTCACGACCCCCAATATTCGCAGAGGAAGCCAGCAACTCGACTGGTCGAGGATTCCGGACGCCTATCGCGATGTGTGTAAGGCCGTGATCTTTCGCTACTGGCGAGTCGCCACCCCAGGCAGCAAATCGCCCGGGGTGATATCGCTACGACAAGCCCTGAATAAACTGGTGATCTTCTGCCGTTACCTGAATCAGAGCGGCGTCCCCTCCATGGCGGCTATCCATCCCCTGCATATTGCAAACTTCGTTCATGAGCAGAAAGAGCGTGGCCTTGCGCCGGGTACGCTAACACTGCAATTCACAATTATCGAAACGCTCTACCGGTTTCGGGATGAGCACGCGGATGGGCTGACGTTTCACCCGTGGCCGGAGTCCTCGGCGTACGAGGTCGCCGGATTGGCCGGTCAGCGCCGGCGCGATGGCAAGACCCCGCTGATTCCAGTGGAGGTCGCTCAATCACTCTTCGTCCATGCGGAAAAGATCATAAACGGCGCGTGCACTATTCTGGACCAGCGCGATGCTGGGCAGCGATCCTACTCGCATGATCCTGAAGTCACTACGATCCGTGATGCTTGTAGCTATCTTCTCGGGACATTGACCGGCATGCGCATCTCCGAGATCAGCAGTGTCGAGGTGGGTGCCGGGCGCACGGAAGTCAAGAATGGTTATACCTTTCATTGGGTCAAATCAGTCGAACACAAGACTGGCGCTGGTCCAGTGGAATTTCTGATGCCGGCGATGGGGCACGAGATCCTCCGCGTAATGGAGCGATGGTCGGAACCTTATCGGCGGGAGTTGTCCATCCGGTTAGAGAGATGGGCATCCGAACCTGGGGTGCAGAGCGCCGAGCGACTGCAGGACATTGCCAACGCCCGCGCAAATCTCAACAGGCTGTTTCTGGGCAAGAAGCAGCAAATCACTGTTTTGAGCAACGTCGGATGGTATCGTGTTTACCTCAGCTTCGCCAAGCGGGCTGGCGTCGATTGGCGGCTTACGCCCCACCAGACGCGCCGGCTCTACGCCTATACTTTTGTGTGCCATCGTCTGGGCAACCTGCTGTTCCTCAAGGAGCAGTTCAAGCACAGCAGTATCAGTGTGTCGCAGTTGTACTGTGCCAATCCGCATCAGGACGCGGCCCTGTATGACGAGATTCTGGAAGAAACGCGGCTCCTGAAGATCGAAACCGTGACGGGATGGCTGCATGGGGATGAACTGTTGGCCGGCGGTGCGGGCAAAAAAATCATGGCGATGCGAGCGCACGACTTCCCCAACCGGGCGGCATTAATCAATGAAACCGCTGACAAGATAACGATCCGTTCCACGGGGCATTCGTGGTGTCTGGCACAAGACGAAGGGTGCGGCGGATCCGGTATCTATGAAAAAGGGCGTTGCGGAGGGTGCCACGAGGGTGTTATAGATGGTCAATTTAGGCCCTTCTGGCAGGAAACCTACCGTCACCTCAACGAGCTTAAAGCGGAAGCTCAGGAACTCGGCGCAGGGGCTATCAGCCGCGTCCAGCGTGATCTGGAACAGGCCGAAAAGGTGCTGAAGGACTTGGGTGTGGGTATCGATAAGGGAGACTGTTGTGGTAAAGCCGGAGCCAACTGAATCCGTACCGCGCGCTCGTGATCGCGAAAAGACGTTGGACGAACTCAAATTAGCGCTCCATCGCCTACAAAAGCAGGGTGCGCTGATCAGTATCAAGGGCGTGGCCGAGGAAGCCAAAGTCAGCCCTGCACTGTTGCACAACCGATATCCGGACTTTACAGAGCAGGTTCGGGCATTGACCGGCAAATCGACGCGTGCGCAACGTGACGAGAAGCACAGCCTGCTACAGGAGGTAAGGGAGACGAACCGTCAGTTGCGAAAACAAATAGATAGCCAAACTAAGGAGATCGCCAAGCTGGCATCTATCAATGAGGCGCTTCGGGCGGAACTGACGTTGCAGAAGGCGATTGCCGAAGGCAAGGTCTCTAAAGGTCAGTTTGGTGGGCAAAAAGGAGGGTAGCGCTCGCAAATGTGGTAGAAGAAGTTCGTGGGGCGGTGACTTTCAAAACACACTCTCAATGACAAATCATGAGCCTGGTGGAAATAAATCTGCAATGCTCCTCAGGCACTACCCTCTCACCTACTTAATGCCGGTGGAACCCGCTCACAGCCCCACCGCGAAACCGGCGAGGCCATGCGCGAGGTTGATGCCCGCACTCACGCAAGCGTACGTTCGCTTGCGGTGTCGGGCTCCGATGCGCCGTGGGAGCGGTCTGCGGGTTTGGCATGTGGCCTTGGCCCTTAGTGCTTGGTATGGCCGTCTTTTTCCTTTTGTAGCGGTACGAAGCGGGTCTGCTCGGCCTTGCCGCCCGCGGTCACCTAAAGAACGATCTTGGTCTCTGCCGTCACGTCTGCGTTCGTCGTTCCTTTCAGTGTCCCTTCGCCGCCAGGGGCCAGTTTGACCATATCCTTGGCTTTCCCGGTCATCACCGTTGTAGTCGCGGATGCATCCTTGGTGTCGATTTTATTACCCTCGTGATTGGTGATGTGTAGTACGAGATCTTTGTCCTTGGCGACCACCTCCAGATTGAAGCTCGCGGTTTCGCTGATGTGGCCGCCGAACTTCGGGTGATGATCGCCGCCGGCGAAGGCCGGCGGCAAGGTCAGTAGGGCGAAAGAGACAAGTACGGAAGCAGAAAATTTCATGGTGATCTCCTTCATTGAAAATGAACAGATTGCGGGAGTTCAGATGTGCGGACCACTGATCGCCATTGCCATGACCACATCGGTGACGCAGATCCAGCCAGCGATTTCCTGGCCGGTACGGGCGCTTTTGTCAATGAGCGTCAGCAGTGCCTGCACCTGATCGTCTTCACAAAGCAACTCCAGGCGCACTTCGTCGATGACCGTCTCACCCAGCTCGACCGAGTAACGCTGCTCAGCCCGGTTCACCGGTTTCAAGAGGCTGTGAACGGAAGTCACGTTGATATTGATCACACCACGAGCTCTCTGACTACTCACCAAGCCCGACGCCTCGATCGCCTGAATGACGTCGGCGATGCGGTTGTTGTGGATGTAAGCCTTGATCTCTTTCATGCCGATTCTCCCTCTTCGTTTAGTTTGGCTTCGCGGCGCGTCTCCAGCCACTCATAGAAGAGTGGCAGCAACAACAGGGTCAGCGCGGTGGAGGTAATTAGTCCGCCAACGACCACGGTGGCCAGCGGGCGTTGCGTTTCGGCACCCACACCCGAGGAAACGAGCATTGGAATCAACCCCAGGATAGCAACGGAGGCGGTCATCAAAACGGGGCGTAGACGCATGGCTACGCCTTGCCGGACGGCATCGCGGATGCTGTAACCCTGATCGCGAAGGTCGTTCAAGAACGTCACTAGCACGATGCCGTTCAGCATCGCCACTCCGAACACCGCAATGAAACCGATAGCGGACGGTACCGACACGAACTGTCCTGTCACCGCGAGCCCAAAGACTCCGCCGATGATCGCAAAGGGCACATTGGCGATGATGAGTGTCGCGTGTGCGACCGAGTTGAACGCGGTGTAAAGCAAGATGAAGATCAGCCCTATCGTCAACGGCACAATCACTGCCAATCGCGCCAAGGCGCGCTGCTGGTTCTCGAAAGCACCACCCCATTCCACCCAGTAACCTTCCGGCAGTTTGACTTGCGCTTTCAGTTTCGCGTCTGCCTCTTTGACAAAGCTGTCGACATCGCGCCCCTTGACGTCCATCTGAATCACCGCGTAACGCTGCAGTTGCTCGCGGCGAACGAAGGTGTAGCCCTCGTCCGTGTCGATGGTGGCCACGCGAGACAGCGGCACCAGCTCGCCACCAGGCCCCCGCAACGGGATATTGCCCATGGCCTGCAAGCTGTCGCGTGAGGCCAGATCGAGGCGCACCTGGATATCGAAACGTCGCGTGCCATCAATCAAGGTGCTGACGGACTTGCCACCGATGCCTGCCTGAACCATTTCCAGAACATCGTCGACGCTGATGCCGTAGCGCGAGGCGGCCTGGCGGTCAACCTTGATGATGATTTGCGGTTTCCCCTTGTTGGCCTCCAGCGACAGATCTGCAACCCCGGGGACGGAACCCAGTACCGGCTTGATCTGAGCGCCCAGGCGATCCAGGGTCTCCAGGTCCGGCCCGTACACCTTGAGGGCCAGCGTCGCGCGTACGCCGGAGATCAGTTCCTCGACTCGCATCTGGATCGGTTGCGTGGCGCCCACCACCACTGTCGGCATGGCTTCTTCCAGCGTTTCCTGCATGGCCTGCGAGAGTTCCGCCATCGACATCTTCTTGGGCCACTCCGACTCGGGCTTTACGTCGACCAGCACTTCCATATAGTTGGCGTCGGTGGTTTCACCCTTTTCCGCGCGGCCTATGGTCGCCAAGACCGACGCGGTTTGCGGGTACGCTTTTTTGAGGACATCGTTCATGCGTTGCGACACCCGCACCGACTCCTCAAGCGAGGTCGACGGGATGCCCGTGACGCGAAACATGATGGCGCCTTCCTGCAGCGTGGGCATGAATTCCTTGCCCAGGAAGGGAAAGGTTGCCAGCGACACGACCAGAAGTGCCACGGCGATGCTGACTACGAGCCGTTTCTTTTCAAGCGCCCAGTCGAGGATGGGGAGGAACCCGCGCTTGGCTTGCACCACCAACCATGTGTCCTTTTCCTCCTTGGGTTTCAGGATCAGCGCGGAGAGCACCGGCACCAAAGTCATGGTGAGGAAGAGCGAGCCCGCCATGGCGAAGGTTATCGTGAGCGCCATCGGCTTGAAGAGCTTGCCTTCTAACCCTGTCAGCGAAAAGAGTGGCAGGAAGACGACAATGATGATGAGAATGGCAAAAGCAATCGGATTGATAACCTCACGCGCCGCTTCGAGAATAATGTGCGTACGGTTAACGTTTGGCTCGCCCGCCTTGTGCGCAAGCAGCCTGAAGCTGTTCTCGACCAACACTACCGCGCCGTCGACCATCATGCCGATACCGATGGCGAGCCCCGACAGCGACATCAGGTTGGCCGACAACCCGAAGTACTGCATGAGCATGAAGGCGATCAGCATACAAAGCGGTAAGGTGACGATGACCACGATTGCCGAGCGGATTTCACCGAGGAACAGAAACAGCACGATAGCCACGAGTATGGACCCTTCGAGCAAGGCGCGCTGGGCGGTGCTCATCGCCTTGTCGACAATATCGGTGCGATCGTAGGCGGCATTGATGGTGACGCCCGCTGGCAGCGATTGCTGAGCGAGCGCCAACTTGGCTTTGACGGCATCGACCACGTTCTTGGCATTCTCGTTGATACGTGCCAGGGCAATACCAAGTGTCACTTCCTTACCGTCGCGTGTGACCGCACCAAAGCGCAAGCCTGGCCCTTCCTT
>CAZFSH010000040.1:0-4338 GCA_964521935.1 uncultured Propionivibrio sp. | reverse complement strand
CCCCACGAGGTGACATCGTCCACCCCCGGTGCGGTGCGCAGCATCAAGCGCACGTTCCAGTCCTGTAGCGTGCGCAAATCCATGGCCGAGAGTTTCTTGTCGGCTGATTCGATCGTGTACCAGAAGACTTGCCCCAGTCCCGAGCTGTTGGGGCCGAGTTCGGGTTCTCCGTAACCTTCGGGAATACGCTCCTTCGCTTCCAGGAGTTTTTCGCCGACGAGTCGCCGGGCAAAGTAAATGTCGACATCGTCTTTGAAATAAACGCCGACGTAGGAGAGACCAAAGAGAGAAATCGAGCGGATGTACTCGACGCCCGCCAAGCCTGCCATCGAGGTTTCGATAGGGGAGGTGAGGAGTTTCTCGACATCCTCGGCGGCGAGACCGGGTGACTCGGTATAGATGCTGACCTGATTGGGCGTGACGTCGGGAAAGGCGTCGACAGGCACCTGTTGAAAGGCGCGAATACCGAAGACCACCAGCAGGACGAAGCCCACCAGCACCAGAACCTTGTAGCGCAAGGACGCATTGACGATTTGATTTAGCATGATTAGTGGGCGTGGCCTTCGCCAATCTGTGACTTCAATGCACGCGCTTTCAAGGCATAGGTCCCGGCCACCACGACCAGATCATCGGCCTTCAAGCCCGACTTCACGATGACGCGACCTTGCAGCCGCTCGCCCAATTCGACGACACGCGGCTCAAAGCCGCCGTGTTCTTGAATGAATACGGCTGGTTGCCCCGCAATCAGCACCACCGCTTCGTCCGGCAGGACGATCGCTTTGGTCTTGGAGGAGGTCTGGATCGCGGCGGTGGCGAACATCTCGGGTTTCAGACGCCCGTCCGCATTCTTCACTTCGATACGGCCCCTAATGGTGCGGGTTTCCTTGTCCAGCATGCCGCCGATGTAGGTGAGCTTGCCGGGAATTCGGTTCGTGGGGTTGGCGGCGACGGTGATGACGGCGGCGTCGCCCACCTTGATGCGCTCCAGATCTTTTTCAGCCAGATTGGCCTCGATCCACAGGACAGAAAGATCCGCGATGCCGAAAAGTGGCTTATCGGGCTGGGCGAGCTCACCCAGAACAGCCTTCTTCTCGATGATGGTACCTGCAAAGGGTGCCGTCAGCGTGAACTCGGAAACGCTGTCGCTTGCGGTGGACACGCCCAGCATGGAGAGTTTATCGGCGGCCGAGCGCAAGGCCGCCTGTGCCTTGTCATGCTCGGCTTTTGCGCGCAAGAAATCCTTCTGCGACACGATCTGCTCCGCCTGCAGTCGCTCGGCGCGTTCCAGACCGCTCTTGGCGACGTGGGCTTCGCTCGCCGCCTGGGTATGGGCGGAGCGGGCCTCGCCGACTTCGATGCTATCCAGGGTTGCCAGTACTCGGCCCGTCGCGACGCGATCGCCCAGGTTGCCGCTGACCTTGACGATACGCCCCGGGACCCGCGGTGCCAGGTACGCGAGTCGATCCTGATTGGCCTGTATGGTTGCTGTGACCACCACTTGATCGGCGACCTCTTTTTCCTGAACAGGTTCCACACGAATGCCTGCCAACTTCATATCTTCGTCGGTCAACGCGATGCCGCCAGCTTCTTCGTGTGGCTTCTCGTCATCGCTATGGGCGGCGCCGGAAGTCGGCGCTGGTGAGACGGCGCTGCTTGCGGCTTCTTCGTGCGACTTCTCGCCCTTGCTATGGTTGTCGTCCTTGCTGTGGGCAGCTTTCTCGGCAGGATTGGCTGCTGCCGTCTTGTCGGTCGGCGTCGCTACTTTTTCGCCGCAGCCGGCCAGCACCAGGGACACCGCGGCAACACAGGCAAACCAAGTCGGGGTACGTGCGAGGGAATTCAGGGAATATTGCATAGAAAACTCCAAAGGGATTCGGGGATAAGTGGGGTCGGCTCGCCGCTTCATTGCGTCGCCAGCCTGGACACGCCAGCCGCCTGCTCGAGCGCGATCCGAGTCGTGCGAAGCTCAGTGACAGCATCAATTAGATCGCGACGGCCATCGAGGAGTTGGCGGTTGAGCATTACTTGTTGCGCGAGACTGATTTCGCCTTCGCGAAGCGCCTTTTGCGACAGGCGCTGGTTCTCCTCCAAGGCGGGTAAGACGGCATCGCGCAGGGTCTTCAGGCGCGCGCTGAGACTCTCATGGCGTTGCCAGAGAGCCCGCACTCTGGCCGGAATATCGCGCGCACCCGCCTGACGTTCGGCCTGGGCATTGGTTAAGTCGGCGCGGGCTTGCGCCACGTTGCCCGCGTTGCGTTTGAAGAGGGGCAGCGGGAAGCTCACCGTGACGAAGGTGACTTTCTCGCGGGATTCCTGCGGACCTTCGCGACCGGTACCCAACCCCACCGTTACGTCGGGGAACCGTGCGGCGCGCTCCAGATCGAGCCGGCTACGGGCAGCGCTTTCGCGCTCATGCAGCGCCATTAGCTGCCTGCGCTCGCCGGCGGCGGCCAGTAAGGCGTCAAGTGAAAGGGGCACAACGCCGACTTCCAGATCGCCCACCACCTCAGGCAGTGTGGGCGCCGACCATTGCAGGATTTCCCCTAATTCCGCTCGTGCTTGAAGCAACTGATCGGTCAAGACGCTTAATTGATTGCGGGCGCGTCCCGCTTCGATGACGGCGACGTTGCCATCGAGTTTGCTATCTTCCCCGGCTGCGACCCGCTTGCCGGCAAAGCTTGCGGTGTTTTCGATAAGCGTCAGAGAGTCGCGCTCGATGCCGATACGCACTTGCAGTGCAAGCACCTTCACGAATCGCGATTCAACTTCAGCGCGAATCTCGCGCACGGTCTCTTGCGCCAGCAACTGAGCGGCAGACAACTCATGATCCGTGGCCGCTTGCCGGTAGCCCTGCTGCCCGGCAAGCTCCAAGGTTTGCGTGATGCCGGCCGCCCATTCGCGCGTTTCCGCTGTCGGAGCTTTGCGGCGGCTCCTTTCGGCAGAGACCTCCGGGTTGTTCCACAGGAGCCCACCAGCGTCCGCAGCCTGTCCCTCGGCGGCCACCACAGCCGCTTGAGCCGCTTTTAACTTGATACTGTTTTCCTCGCCCATCCGCCACGCCTCGGTCAGAGTTAGTGCTCTAGTCACCGACGGGGCCATCTCAACTTGCGCCTGCGCGGTGCTCACCACCAGCAGGCCCACAATCCAATACATTTTTTTCATTTTGTCCTCAAGCAATGGCTAGTCAAGCTTGACCAGCGGAAATCCAGACGGAATCCGGCGAGAGGACGCCGCGCTAGGTCAGCGCGGAATAAACGACAGGTGCGACTCGCCGGGGATTAAGCGCCAGCGGTGTGAGGCGGACGGAAGGGATTGTCCGGCGATCGGTTCGGGATGAGCTGATTGCACCAAGCTATCGGCACAGAGGCCGCCGCAGGCAGGGAAGGCATCTCGGCCATCAAGACGATACTCAGGAAGGATAAGTGGCAGGAGTGGCAGTCGAAGTTCTCGAAACCGCCGCCGCCGCCCGGATCGGTGTCCTCGCCAGCAGGCTGGTCAGCGTCCTGGCTTGCCACGGCTTGGGCATGCTCATGATCGTGGTGCCCGACATGAGACTGCGCGGCGGTCGCCACCTCATGCTGGGTATAAGAATCGACAGCGGCAAAGGTCCATTGCACGGACAGCAGCAATACAATGAGGATGGCTAAAAAGAAGCGCATTTTTTCATTCTATCACTGGTTCGCAGTAACTATTCAGGTCGGTGAGACGCAGGTTTAAGCCGAGAACCGATGCTGAGGGACATTGCCCGTGAACACTTGGACGAGAGACGAGAAGAGATCGAAGTGCTGTTTCATAATCGTAGCGAGATAGGAT
Source organism: uncultured Propionivibrio sp. (assembly GCA_964521935.1). Taxonomy (GTDB): domain Bacteria; phylum Pseudomonadota; class Gammaproteobacteria; order Burkholderiales; family Rhodocyclaceae; genus JADJEF01. The sequence continues at coordinate 525 of CAZFSH010000040.1, read as the reverse complement.
CGGACGGTGCAGACGGCGTGGGCGCCCTCGTGGGTGCGAAAGCAGCCGGCGATCTTTTGCTTGACCTTGGGCATTCGGATGGCTTGTTCGGCGAGGTTGTTGCTGAAGGGGACGAGCGTATTGGTAGTGAACCTCAGGACATCATCGATGTGGTCGCGCAATCGTCGGTTGAGATTGAAGGGCACGCTTTGCGCGGTACACCCCCGTTTGCCGCTGGCGGGTTTCTCCGGATGGGCGGCGGCGACAAGGCTGTGTTGGTGCTCGGCGCGAATGGCCTGGATGCGCATCGCCGTCAGTGGCTTTCCTTGCGCGGCGATGGAAGTCGTGCGCTCGTTACGTTCGAAGATCCCAATTGCGGCTATTGCAAGAAATTCGTCAAAGATGTTGCCACCATGGACAACGTGACCATCTAGCTTCACTGACCGCACCACCTCCGGAAGGGGACATAGGTTTCCGAGATCGCTATCGCAGCAGTTTGCTCTATCCACGGAGTCACTTCGCTAACTCGAACGCCCGCTTCCAGTC
>CAZFSH010000039.1:10769-14062 GCA_964521935.1 uncultured Propionivibrio sp. | reverse complement strand
ATACTGGCTGGCGATCAAGGTGCTGTGGAAGTGGCTGGGGCGGGCCGAAGATCCCCCATCGCCAAGAGGTAACGAGGCCAGCGTAGTCGCCGGAATGTAATAACTTATGCATCTTCGCGAGCATAGCTTATTACAGCACAACAAAAAGGCTGGCATCGAAGGCTGAGGCCGCGGGGAGCATTACCCGGCACTACAGTTCAGTCAGAGCTGCGGATTGTCCGGGATCAGAGGTGCCAGCGTAGTGGTCACGACCGATCTTTCGAGCGGTCCGCTTGGCAAACGCCGTTGTAATACTGATTCCACCGTGGCAGTGCGTTGCCGGGAATTTTGCAGGCTTGGACTTTGACTGACAAGTTGCGCAAATTCTTCCAACTTATCCTGCGGTGCGGAGGTCAATAAATCCTCAATAGCCTTGTTGCGGGCAGTGCGCGCTTCCTCGTTGGCTGATTCGGTTTGCTCCTGAACGACGGCCAAATCGATCTTACGCTTCTGGTTCTGTCTCGCCCTGGCAATGGGTTTTCCGTGCTGGAAGCAGAATGTTCCGTTACGTGCACTATTGGCCACTGCTTTGATCCACCCAGGGAACCCCCGAATCTTTGGACGCTCACCGTTTTCTGCTGAAACCATGGCGCCGGCAATTTCGTCAGCCACCTGCTGGGCTAGCTCGTCATCCAAACCAGAAACCGCTTTCTCGATGACAAATCGAAACTCTTGGCATACCGAGTGCAGCTTGATGTTTGCTTGCTGCGTGGTTGTGGTTCTCTGAAATGGACTTTCAGTCAAAATCTTTGTTGTGTTCTCTGTTATGTGAACGGTATCAGACATGCTGACCGATGCGGCTGATTCATTGCCATCGATCAGCATCAATCGTGCTGATCGATGGAGATGCTTCATGTTGATCGATACATCACTATTTGTCAGCCGGGAAATTTCCTCCTCGAGCTTGCGGTAATCGATTGAATAGTGATTGGTGTGATCCCAATCCGCAGCCTTCAATTGCCGTACCAGCAGTATTCCCATTTCCCTCAGCCGGTCAATCACGCGCCGATGCGGGCCGAAACTTTTCCCGAGCGGAATCTCGGCGACCAATTCTTTCTGGGTCCAGAATACCCAGTCCATGCCATCAACACGATACTTTGCGTAGGTCGTCGGATTTGAATGCTTCTGATGCAGGCGAAAATACAGCTGCTGCAAGAAAACGGCCTCTGGCAGGCCGAGGGCGCGGCAAAGCGTGGGCGAAATCGCGATGGGAGATTCGTCGAAGAGCAGCGCAACGGCCATTGTTGCCAATTACCCTTTTTCGGGGCGTAAGGGTATTTTGTGCTCTTGGAAAAATTCACTGACACGCTCTGCGTGATCGATCAACCTCCAGGCCCGAAGCTCAATATCCTTGATCCATGCCACATCAGATTCTGTTCCGCCAATGTGCAGCTCGCCCAATTGCTTGTTGTAGGCCAAGTATGGCTTTCCTGCGCGTCTCGCATAGCATTCAAGACGGACTAGGCAAAAGCTTTCACCAGTAACGCTACGGTAGTACCAGCGGATTCGGATCTTGTATCGGTGGCGAGCCACATGGAGCCGGAGCCGCCTTGTAGGAAGCATGATTGCGTGCGGTAGATTCTTTCGACCTTCAAGATATTCCTGCTGCAATGCCTTGCCTTGGTCATAGGCATCGGTGGCGAACCGCATAAAGCTGTCGAGTATGTCAGGGGGAATGTCGAATTTGGTCATATGGTCCTCAACGGGCGCGGTGGATTAAAAATAGCAGCGCGCATAGCGTAGAGTCCGAACGCATTCGTCGGTATTCGAAATGCGGCCAAAATGGGCGCATTTCGAATACGCAGATAAGTGCCGAAAGTATTCAATGCAGCTCATGAAACCGAGGCCGCAAATGGTCTTGGTTTGTTATCTCTCAGAAGGAGAAACAATGAGCCAGCGACTGATTCGTTTGCCTGAGGTCCGAGCCCTGGTGGGCCTGGGTACTACATCGATCTACGACAAGATCAAGAAAGGGGAATTTCCAAAACAGGTAAAGCTTGGCCGCCTGTCAGGGTGGGTCGAGGCTGAGGTGCAGGAGTGGATCAGTCGGCAGATCGGCGCGCGCCGGCCTTCTTTGGCGCCGACTTCGCATCAGGCAGCATTTTCTTGGCCTCGATGAGTTTCTCGGGGATCTTGTCGATCCAGTCAGCCCATGCTTGCAACATCTCTTTGCGCTCTGGCAGATATTCAGCATGGTTGTAGGCCGCTTTTGTCTTGTTCCCCTCGACATGAGCAAGCTGGCGTTCGATCCACTCCGACCGATACCCCATCTCGTGCAGCCGCGTTGATGCCGTGGCGCGAAAATCATGGCCGGTCCACAGGCCTGACGCATAGCCCATGTGCTCCAGAGCGCGATTGATGGTTGTCGCACTCATCACGTCGTCAGGTCGGCGAAAGTTTGGGAACAGCCATTTGCATGAGCCGGTGATGTTCTTGAGTTCCGCAAGAAGAGAACTTGCCTGACGAGGGAGTGGCACGACATGAACCCGTCGCATTTTCATGCGCTCAGCAGGAATTTTCCACTCGGCCGTTTCAGTATCGAACTCGATCCATTGAGCCTTACGCAGTTCGACGGTTCTCACAAATGTGTAGAGCATCAGCCGCATGGCAATGACCGTGGTGCGGTTGCCGCCATAGGCGGTTAGGCGAGCCTTGAAGTCTCCAATCTGCTCAGTCGTCATCGGCTTGCTGTGATTGACCTGGGGGCGTGACAACGCTCCTTTGAGCGCTGCCGCTGGGTCACCATCTGCGCGGAGGGTGACTACGGCGTGGCGAAATATGGCGGAACACCATTGCCGGAGCTGCATGGCATAAGTTTCGGCGCCACGTTTCTCCATCTCCTGAAGGATTTCCAGCAGATGCGCAGCGGTCACCTTGCGAATCGGGAGCCTGCCGATTTTCGGGAAGGCATTGCTCTCCAGGCAGATGGTTGCCTGCTTGAGGTAGTAGGGCGACCACTTGGCCGATTTGCGCTCCAGCCATTCACGGGTGACAGCCTCGAACGTATTGGAGCGTTCGTGGATCTGCCTGATCCGTTCCGTCTTCTTCTCTTGGGTGGGGTTGATGCCCTGTTTGACCAGCTCGCGAATACGCTCGCGTTCGCGCCTGGCTTCTGCCAGTGTTACGGCGGGATATTCACCGATGGTGTATCGGCCGTCCTTTTCCGGTGTCAGCCAGTAGCGATAACGCCAGTACTTTGCGCCACTCGGGCGAACTTCGAGATAGAGGCCGCTGCCATCCTGCAGTGAGTATGG
>CAZFSH010000039.1:0-10753 GCA_964521935.1 uncultured Propionivibrio sp. | reverse complement strand
AGGCATTAAATACGGTGGTTACAGAGAGTAACCGTGTTTCTGAATGATCTCGAAAGTCGGCGAATGCTAATTACAATTCTCGATCATCAGCAGCATGGGCTGTCCTTGGTGGTTCGGCCGGTAGAGGAGTGCCATTTTGGCGCAGAACGTGGCGGGTGAGTGTCTCCCTGCTATATTCCTTGTATCGAAAATCGTAAAGGGATTGTGCTCTGTGGCCGAGCAAAACAAAGACGTCGCCGGAACTTTTCTGACCGCCGAGGAGTTGCGTTTGGGTGTCTTTGTCATTATTGACCTGCCCTGGTTCAAGCACCCGTTCACGCTGAATAGCTTCAAAATAAAAAGCGAAGATCAGCTGCGCGATTTGCGCGCGCTCAAGCTCGAACGCTACCGTTATGACCCCGAACGTAGCGATGCGCTGGGGGCGTCCCCGAGTGCTGCATCTGGCGCTCTTGTAGCGACCAACCCGGCCGCAACCGAAGTCAATGTAAAGGCTGCCGATCTGACGGAGCCGACTGGTGATGCCGCCCTGCCGGATGGCCATGATCCGATTATGCGCAGCAAGCGCGAGCGCATGGAAAAACTCACCGCCCGACGCACCCAGGTGGCCAATGTCGAGCGCGCCTTCACCAAGGCGACCGCGGTGATGAAGAACCTGAATCGCAACCTGCACGCGCGGCCGAAAGAAACGCTCGACGAAATGGGCGCGCTGGTCGGGCAAATGATCGACGCCTTTTTGGATAGCCCCGAGGCGACCTTGCATGTCATGGGCGAAAAAGCCGGTGGCGAGGAGGTCTATTACCACAGCCTCAACATCACCATCCTGGCCATGATGCTGGCTAAAGACATGGGCTTGGACAGCGCCGAAGCGCGTGATTTGGGCATCGGTGCGATGGTGCATGACATCGGCCTCATGGATATTCCCGACCGGGTATTGAAAAAAAGTCCCGATGAATACACCAATGCCGAAAAGACCCTGCGCCAGCAGCACGTCGATTACGGCATGAGCATGGGCGTCAAGCTGGGTTTGTCGCCGGGGGCTCTGGCGGTGATTGCCCAGCATCACGAGCTGGCCGATGGGAGTGGCTATCCCAAAGGCAGCAAAGTGGAGGCCATGACGCCGGCGGCGCGTCTGGTGTCACTGGTCAATTATTACGACAACTTGTGCAACCCCGTCGATATCAACAAGGCGATGACCCCGCATGAGGCGCTGTCGCACATGTTTGCGCAGCGTCGCGCAAAGTTTGATGCCACGGCCTTGCAGCTGATGATCCGCAGTCTCGGGGTCTATCCGCCCGGCTCGATGGTGCAGCTGTCCAACGAAGCTTTGGCCGTGGTCACCTCGATCAACCCGAAAAAACCCTTGCGTCCCTGGGTGCTGATTTATGACCCCAAGGTGCCCAAGGAAGAGGCGATCATGCTGGACCTGGAAAAAGAGGCTGACATCAATATCAGCAAGTCCATTCGTCCGGCACTGCTGCCACCCAAGGTTGCCGCTTACCTCAACCCGCGCAAACGCGTTACCTATTTCTTTGATGGCGGTAGCAGTAATAGTCCCGCTGCCTGATGAGCCATGCCTGCTACCTCTGATACACACTACGCCGATCTGCTGCTGCAAGGCAGCGATGAAATTCTGCTATTGATTGACGGCCAGTCGCTGCACATCCTCGCGCTCAATGATGCCGCGCTGCACCAGTTGGGCTATGCCCGCGAGGCGATGATCGGCCAGCCCGTTGGCGAATTTGAGTGTGCGCTGTCGGACATGTTTTTCTGGGATGAGCTGCAGGGCAAGGCCTCGGTGGTGGGCGTGGAAAGCGCCTTGCGTTGCGCCGATGGACGCGTGCTGGATGTCGCGAAATCGGTATTCCGGGTGAGCGAGCAGCCCTTGCGTTATACCTTGCGTGCGGTGCCGGTTGCCAGCCATAACCGCATCGAAACCGAGCTGGCAAATATGGGCTCGCGCCTGCGCGCGACGCTGGAAGCCACTGCTGACGGCATTTTGCTGATGGATAGCGATGGCACCATCATCAACATGAACCGACGTTTCTCGACCATGTGGGGCTTGCCGGAAAGCTTGCTCATTAACCGCGACGACGCCGGCATCATGGCCTTTCTCGCCGCGCAGCGCATACCGGATGTGGGCAGCCAGTTGTCGCAACATGGCATCGTCGAGGAGTCCCATGACGATGCTGATGAGGATGACGAGTTTGAAACCCAGTATCTGAAAGACGGGCGTGTGTTTGAGTGCCGGGTGCACAGCGCGCACGCCGGCGAAGAAGTGATTGGACGCGTGCATTCCTATCGCGATGTCACCGAGCGTTACCGTACCCAGCGCGAGCTGATTCATGCGCGTGATGAAGCCAAGCGCGCCAGTGCCGCCAAGGGCGACTTTCTGGCCATGATGTCGCACGAGATCCGTACGCCGATGAATGGCGTACTGGGCATCGCCGAGTTGCTCGCCGGCACCGCGCTGGACGACGAGCAGGGCGATTACGTGCGCGTTATTCGTTCCAGCGGCGAGACCTTGCTGGCCATTCTGAATGACATTCTTGACTACTCGAAGATCGAAGCCGGCAAGCTCTCACTGGAGCGCACTCGCTTTTCGTTGCCGGGCTTGCTGGAAGAGCTGATCGCGCTGTTCCGCTTCCGCCTGCGCGAGGGCGGGCCGAGCTTTGAGTGCGCCATTGATGGCGATGTACCTGTGCATCTGCTGGGCGACCCGGTGCGTCTGCGCCAGATCCTGTTCAATCTGGTGGGTAATGCGTTCAAGTTCACCGAGACGGGGCGCATTGATGTGCGCGTGACCTTGCTCGCCGGCAGTGCGCCGGCAAGCTCGTCAAAAGTCAGTCGCTGTGACACGGCGCGGGTACGCTTTGCGGTGCGCGATACCGGCATAGGCCTGACCCCCGAGCAATGTGGCCGGCTCTTCCAGAGCTTTGAGCAGGCTGACAGTTCGACCACACGCAAATATGGTGGTACCGGCTTGGGCTTGGCGATTTGCAAGCGGTTGGCCGAGCTCATGGATGGCGATATTGGTGTCAGCAGTACGCCGGGTGCGGGGTCGGAGTTCTGGTTCACGGCGAGCCTGGGCGTCGCCGAGTCGGCGGCAGCGGTGCCCGCGAGCGTGGTGAAACCCGCGGACGAGCTGGCTAAGCCAGGCAAGGCAAAATCTAGCCAAGCGAATAGTCCTGCCAAGGCAGTGCAGGCAGTCCAGGCCGTGGCGGCTGATGCAGCCCTACCTTTGACACCCGCCACCCGTGTGCTGCTGGTGGAAGACAATTTGATCAACCGCAAGGTCATGGCCGGCATGCTGAAAAAGCTCGGTGGCAGCGAGCCGGCGATCGCCGGTGATGGCCAGGAAGCCGTGACCAAAGCCATGGGGCAGCGTTTCGATTTAATTCTGATGGATACCCAGATGCCGGTCATGGACGGGCTAGAGGCGACGCGTCGCTTGCGCGCTGCCGGACTGACCATTCCCATTATTGGCGTATCGGCCGGAGCCTTGGAAGAAGAGCGGCAAGCCGCGCTGGATGCCGGTGTGAATGATTACGTGCTCAAGCCGGTCAATCTCGTCACGCTGGGTGCTGCCTTGCAGCGCGCCTTGCAGCGTGCTCCGGCGCGATCATGATGGTGGGACGGAGCCGCTGATGGCGCGGCGACTGGTGCGTTGGCTCCTGCTCAACGCGGCGGTCGCGTTGGTGTATGCGGTGCTGGGCAAAGCCGGGCTGGCGCTGGCCTTGCCGCCGGGTTATGTCTCCGCCTTGTGGCCGGCTGCCGGTATGGCCTTTGCGGTGGCGCTGGTGTGGGGCAGCAGTCAGGTTGTCGTCGGGGTCTTTTTGGGCAGCCTGCTGATCAACTCGATGACGGGCGATGTTTTCAACCCCAGTTCCCATCTCAGTCTCAACGTCAGCCTGGTGAGCGTTGGTCTTGCTGCGGGCTCAGCTATCCAATGTTTTGTTGGCTCGACCTGGTTGCGGCGTAGTAATCCTGAGCTGCGCTTTGATAGCCCCAGCCGGGTATTGCGTTTTTCGCTGATTGGCCTTGTCTCCTGCCTGATTGCCGCCAGTATTGGCAATCTGAGCCTCTATCTTCTGGGCGTGATCAGCCGCGAGCAAGTGCCGCAAAGCTTTCTCACCTGGTGGCTGGGCGATGCCTTTGGCGTGCAGATATTTGCCCCGCTCACCTTGCTGGTACTGGCGCCCAATGCCACCTGGGCGCGCCGGCGTTTGTCCGTCGGCGCGCCGCTGTTGCTGGCTTTCATGCTCTGTGGCCTGATCTACTACCTGGTGCGTGACGCCAGCGAGCGGCAATTGGTACAACACGTTTCCTCCAGTGCCGAGCCGGTGCTCAATGAAATGCGTGCGATCAACGGCTTGCATGGCTTGGCCCTGCAGCATCTGGCCGCCGTGTATCAGTTGAGCGATCAGGAGCCGGGGCAAGATTTCATCGCGCTTGCCGCCGATTTGCACAGGGCCATACCGGGCTTTCGGGCTATTGAGTGGGCACCCGTGCTGATGCCCGGTGAGCACGCTGCGCGTGCCGCCGAGGCCCGAGCCAAAGGTCAGCAGCCGCTTACCGTGACCTATCCCGCAGGCTTTGCGCCGGCAGACGATCAGCGCCGCGCACCCATTTCGATGGTGATTCCGCTGGCCGGCAACGAACGGGTGCTGGGCGTAGATTTGCTCGGTGAGCCGACGCGTGCGGCGGCAGTGGATGCCGCCTTGCGTTCCGGCGCTTTGGCGGTGAGCCGGCCGGTTCCCTTGACGCAAGACCCCACGGGGCCGGGCGGGCTGTTGCTGATGGCTCCGGTGCAGAACAAAAAAGTGCGTGGCGTGATCGTCGGGGTGCTGGATCTGCGCCTGTTGGAACACAACGTTAGCCGGCTTCCCGGAATGGTCTGGGAAATGCGCGAGCGGCGAGATCAGGGCTTGCCGGACAGTTCGGCTGAGCGCTCGCCGTCCAATGCCCTTAATGAATCTGCGCTGCGAGCCGACCATGACGCGCTGGTCATTGCGCGCAGCTCCGCCACTGTACTGCCGCGTTTCAACGGTGATACCTTGCTGGATCGTTCTGGCGTTTCGGTACAGCAAGGGGTGCGACTGGCCGATCGCGAGTGGACGCTGGTCCTGCACGTGCCGCATGCGCGGCTGGTACATGAAGCGGGGAATGCCAGCCTGCTGGTACTGTTTCTCTCGCTCGCGGCCTGCGGGGTGTTTGCCAATTTTGTGCTGATCTTGAGTGGTGACCGGGATCGCGTAGCCAATGAGGTGCGCGAAAAAACCCTGGCGCTGCAGGCTGAAATGAACGAACGCCAGCGTATTGACGATGCCCTGCGCGACAGCCAGAACCTGCTGGCCAATGTGGTGGAAAACAGTGCGACGCTGATCTTTGTCAAAGACCGGTTCGGCGTCTATCAGCTGGTCAATAGCTTGTGGGAGCGCACAGCCGGCCTGAAGCGTGAGGAAGTGTTAGGCAAGACCGATGACCAGCTGTTTCCGCCCGAGCGCGCACGGCGCACGCGCAGTTTTGATAATGAGGTCATGGAAACCGGCAGCGTTCAGCAGCGTGAAGAAGTACAGGAGCGCGAAGGGCGGCAGTGCTATTACCTGACGATAAAGTTTCCGCTAAAAAATCACGCTGGCGAAGTCACCGGTTTGTGCGGCATGACTACCGATATTACCGAGCGCAAGCAGTACGAACTGGCGCTGGAGGAATCGAAGCGCGCGGCAGAGGCGGCCAATATTGCCAAAAGCCAGTTCCTCGCCACCATGAGCCATGAAATTCGCACGCCGATGAATGGCATTTTGGGCATGGCGCAACTGCTCATGATGGGCGATCTCGACGAGGCCGAGCACAAAGAGTTTGTCCGCACCATACTTAATTCGGGTCAGTCGCTCATGACCATTCTGAACGACATCCTCGACTTGTCAAAAATCGAGTCGGGCAAGCTTGAGCTGAACGTCCGCCCCTTCGACCCGGTGGCGCTGTGCGAGGAAGTCGCGGCGCTGTTTCGTGAGTCGGCGCAACAAAAGGGGCTGACCCTGAGTCTGCAGGTACCGCACAACAGCCAGCGCTATCTCGGTGACGCCCTGCGATTGCGCCAGATGCTCTCCAACTTGGTGAGCAATGCGATCAAGTTTTCTGATCGTGGCGACATTCGTGTCTGCCTGGAAGAAAACGACGGCGCGCTGGAGTTTGCGGTGATTGATCAGGGCATAGGCATTCCGGCGCAGAAACTCCCGGAGCTATTCGCGCCGTTTGTGCAAGTCGATGGCTCAGCGACGCGTCGTTTTGGTGGTACGGGTTTGGGCTTGTCCATCGTGCGCCGGTTGGCTCAGCTGATGGGTGGCGATGTCGGCGTGGAAAGTCGTGAAGCAGCGGGGTCACGGTTTTCGTTTCATATTCGGGTACTGCCCGTTCCGGATGCGCAGGATGAGCACGCTACTCGGCAGACAGCGCGTACCGGCTCTGCTGGCACTGTCGCTAATGTAGAGAGCGCAGGAGACAAAGTCGATTGGGTGCTGGTGGTTGAAGACATCCCGGTCAATCAGGCGGTGGTCGTGAATTTGCTCGATAAGCTGGGTATGCCTTCGCGTTGTGCCGAGCACGGCGAAGCCGCGCTGGCTCTGCTCGCCACGCACGCCGCCAATCCGCCTTGTCTGATCTTGATGGATTGCCAAATGCCGGTGCTCGATGGCTACGCCACGACGCAGATTATTCGCCAGCGTGAGGCGGAAGGGCATTTGCCGCGCCAGCGTATTGTGGCCCTGACCGCCAGCGCCTTCGCGGATGATCGTCAGCGTTGCCTCGACGCAGGCATGGATGACTATCTCGCGAAACCGCTGCTGTTTGATGATTTGCGTGCTGCTGTGCAGCGTAGTCTTGCGCGTACTGACTTTGCTACCCGAGGATGATCATGACTGATTTTTTGTATGCCGCGACACGCGTGATGCGGCCGATTCTATTGACCGTAGCGGTTGCGCTGACAGGTGCTGTTGCGCTGGCCGCGGAACCGCCGAGCAAGCCCGCTAATAATCCCGCCAGCAATCTCACCAGCAAGCCCGTGGTGATCGCGGATAGCAGTTTCCGCTGTATCCGTGAGATGACTGCGGTGCGGCATTTTTACGTCGATAACCTGCTGGGTAATCTTGAGGGCACGCTGGCAGCAGCGAATGCGCCGAAGGGCGCCATCTATCCGCCCGGATCAGTGGTGCAACTGGTCCCGACCGAAGCCATGGTCAAGCGCGAACCCGGCTTCAGCCCGGCTACCGGTGACTGGGAATTTTTCGAGCTGGAGGTCACCACCTCCGCGACGAGTATTCAGAAACGCGGCTTTGCCGAGGTCAATAATCGTTTTGGTAAAAACTGCTTCGCCTGCCATGTGCCGGCGCGCGAGCCGTGGGATTTCATCTGCGAGAGCGGCCATGGTTGCGAGCCGATTCCGATTGATCACAAGATGACCGGCGCTTTGCAACGCTCCGACCCACGCTGTGGTCCGCCGCAGCTGCAGGAGGGTGATGACAAAGCCCTGTACACACTCAAGACCCTGGTTTTTTTCGCTGGGGCGATCAATTGGTTCAAGGGGCTGTTCGGTCAGTGATTGAGCGCTTCTGGCACGGTGGTAATCAAAATTTCTACCACCCTTCCATATTTTGATATTATTCGAAATATGGAAGATATAGCTATGGACACCCTTGCGGCCACCGATATTCTCTCTGCGCTTGGGCACGAATCACGCTTGGCGATTTTTCGCCGATTGGTTGAGGCTGGACCAGTAGGAATCAATGCTGGTGCGATTGGCGAACACCTGGCGATCACTTCTGCCACCTTGTCTTTTCATCTTGCCCATCTGAGCCGCGTTGGGCTGATCAATGGCCAGCGGGAGGGGCGCTTTATTCACTACTCAGCCAATTACGCGACGATGGATCAGTTGATTGGCTTTCTTACCCGCAATTGTTGTCAAGGCCAGCCTTGTATGAGCAGTCAAGACATGCCTTCTTGCAAGGAACGCGAATGAACTCCCCTAAAACTGTCTTGGTGCTGTGCACCGGTAACTCTTGCCGTTCGCAAATGGCCGAGGTCATCCTGAACCACGATCTGGCCGGCAGTGTGCGCGCGTTGTCAGCGGGCACGCGCCCGCAGCCCAAGGTCGCTGAGGGTGCTCTTGAAGCGCTCAGGCGCGCGGGTCTGCCGACCTCGGGGCTGTACCCCAAAGACATTGATGCAGTGATGGACGAAACCATTGATCTGGTGGTTACCGTATGCGACAACGCCAAGGAAAGCTGCCCGATTTTCCCGCGCCCGGTTGCCCGTATTCACGTGCCGTTTCACGACCCACATGGCGAGGCTATCGAGAGCTTTGAGCGCGTGCGTGACGATATTCGTGCGCGCCTGATCCCGGCCGTCGAGGCCGCGTTGCGGGGGGAATAAGCATGGCAGCGCAGCCTGAACCCATCGCTAGCGGGAGTATGAGCACATTTGAGCGCTACCTGACTCTATGGGTGTTTCTGTGTATTGTCGCGGGCATTGCGGCCGGGCAAGTGGCGCCGGGCGTGGCGCAGGCCGTGGGTAGGATGGAGCTGGCCAAGGTCAATGTGCCGGTGGGCCTGCTCATCTGGGTGATGATTATTCCCATGCTGGTCAAGGTCGATTTTTCGGCGCTGCATGAAGTGCGTCAGCATGTGCGTGGCATTGGGGTAACGCTATTCGTGAACTGGCTGGTCAAGCCATTTTCCATGGCCGTGCTCGCCTGGCTATTCGTGCGCCATATCTTTGCGCCGTGGTTACCGGCCGAGCAAATTGACAGCTATATCGCCGGGCTGATCTTGCTGGCCGCCGCGCCGTGCACCGCGATGGTGTTTGTCTGGAGCCGGCTGTCCAATGGCGACCCCTTGTTCACGCTCTCACAAGTGGCGCTGAACGATAGCATCATGATCGTTGCCTTCGCGCCCCTGGTCGGGCTGCTGCTGGGCATTTCGGCGATCAGTGTGCCGTGGGACACGCTCTTTACCTCTGTCGTGCTCTACATTGTGCTACCGGTGATCCTCGCGCAACTGTGGCGCCGCCACTTGCTGGCGCAGGGTGCAGAGGCCTTTGCGGCGGCGATGGCGCGCATTGGCCCGTGGTCGATCACGGCGCTACTGGCCACGCTGGTGCTGCTCTTTGCCTTTCAGGGCGGCGCCATTTTGCAGCAGCCTGTGGTGATTGCCCTGCTTGCGGTACCTATCCTGATTCAGGTGTTCTTCAACTCGGCGTTGGCCTATTGGCTCAATAAGGCGGTCGGTGAAAAACACACGATCGCTTGTCCGTCATCACTCATTGCGGCCAGTAACTTTTTTGAGTTAGCGGTAGCGGCTGCGATCAGCCTCTTTGGCTTTGAGTCGGGCGCTGCATTGGCCACTGTTGTTGGCGTACTGATCGAGGTGCCGGCGATGTTGCTTGTCGTCAAGGTTGTGAATCAAACGAAGGTTTGGTACGAGTCGTGAACATATTTGTGGCGGCCACTACCCTATGTCGCCGTTTTAAACTGGCCGCCTAAGCCGTTCATTTCAGTTACTGCGCGCTGAGCGTTAAGCCATGCAGCGCCGGTCACCTTGAGCGTACTCTCAGGCTATACGCTTTGGGCGTATAGTTGCGCCATGCTCACCGTCGTCGAAAGCTTACTGTTTCAGCGCCAATGGCCTCTCTATTGGACCGATGAGGAACGTGGTGAGTTTGCGGCGTACATTGCTGAGCATCCTACCGCCGGAGATGTCGTGCCCGAATCCGGCGGCATTCGCAAGGTTCGCTGGAAGCGAACAGGCTAGGGCAAGTCGGGTGGTGTGCGTGTGATTTACCTTACTCGTAACGCCGAAGGAGAGGTTGTCTTGCTTACGCTCTATGCAAAGTCAAAGACCGACAATCTCACCGGCCCCAAATTGAAGGAGATTCGCCGTGCCCTTGAAGAATAAACCGCTGAGCAAAACTGAACTTGACGCCTACGAAGCCAATCGCGATCTTGCTGCCGAGCTTTTGCAGTCCGTCCTTGAAATGAAAGCAGGCCAAGTCGCCGTCGTTACGTCACCGGTCATCGAGGCGCGCAAAAAGACTGGGTTGTCTCAGTCACAGTTCGCTGCGCTTCTCGGCGTTTCTGTTCGCACGCTACAGGGCTGGGAGCAAGGTCGCAAGCAACCAAGTGGCGCTGCCCGGACATTGCTCGCTATCGCTAGTACCAATCCGAAGGCAGTTCTGGCTGTCGCGGCGAAATAACGACCATTGGGCAAGTAATCCCGCTGATCTCTATGGATGTACGGGCAACGCTGTCAACTTCACGCCATTGCCGGCATTTCCAATTTCTTTGAGGTGGGAGTGGCTGCTGCGATCAGCCTTGTTAGCTCGCCGCTCAATCGAACTGCGTATCCAGCCCGGCCTCGGCCATTTCAGCGGCGCGTAGCTGCGCGCGCGCTTTGTTGAGCGTTTCCTGCCATTCCATTTCCGGGTCGGAATCGGCAACGATGCCGGCACCGGCCTGCACGAAAATTTGGCCGTCCTTGACCACGGCGGTGCGAATGGCGATACACACGTCCATATCGCCATTGAAGCCGAGATACCCTGCTGCTCCCGCGTAAATGCCGCGCTTGGTGGGTTCCAGCTCATCGATGATTTCCATGGCGCGCACCTTGGGCGCGCCCGACACCGTGCCGGCCGGGAAGGTGGCCTTGAGCACCGACATCGGGCCTTCGGAATCGCGCACTGTCGCTTCCACATTCGAGACGAT
>CAZFSH010000038.1:9995-14138 GCA_964521935.1 uncultured Propionivibrio sp. | reverse complement strand
ATACCGGCCTGTCACGCCGGGGGTCGCGGGTTCGAGTCCCGTCCGCTCCGCCAACAATAATCACGAAACCCTCATAGCCACTGGCTTTGAGGGTTTTTTGTTTTTTCGCTAGCGAAATCTCATCGCACGCTGTTTGCCCCACCTGCATCAGGAGATGCGCGCAGAATCTACTTGATCTGCCGCCCAATAGTTGCTGAGGCTAGCGGTCGTTTTTAGCATGCCCTTACGCCAATTCCGCGTGACTAACGAAGCGCCGTTATATTACGACTCCTGTTTGCTCGGTTGATGGCTTTCTGGCGGTGCGCGATTGTCACTTATGTTGCGCCACTCTTGTCGCGGTCGAGCGTGGATGCTGCCTAATTAAAAACTTCCTGGGGGAAATCAATGAAACCACTATCGGGCATGGACAATTTGTTCCTGCAACTGGAACGCGGCAACCAATATATGCACGTTGCCAGCCTTGGTATTTATGACCAGAGCACGGCGCCGGGCGGCTCGGTGCGCTTCAAGCAAATTCTGCGCTTTTTTAGCGATCGCATTCAAAAGGCTAAGGTGTTCCGCCGCCGCCTTGTGGTGCCGCCATTCAACATCGACCGCCCTTACTGGATTGATGAGCCGTCGATTGACGTTGAATACCATGTGCGCCACATTGCCTTGCCGGCGCCGGGTGATTGGCGTCAGCTGATGATTCAGGTGGCCCGCTTGCATTCGCGCCCGCTCGATCGCTCCAAGCCGCTGTGGGAGGCTTATGTGATTGAGGGGCTGGACAATATCGACGGCATCGCCAAGAACAGCTTTGCTTTCTATATCAAGTTTCACCATGCCGCCGTGGATGGCGAGGCAGGGGCGCAACTGGTTCAGACGATACACAGTTTGACTAATTCACTGGAGATGCCCGACCAGCTGCCCAGCGTCGTGGTAGCTGATCGCGAGCCGACTAAAGTGGAGCTGTATTCGCGTGCGCTTGCCAGCCGGGGAGCTCAGTTATTTGGTGCGGGTAAGCTGATTGCTGACTTGGGGAGTCGCGCGGGGCAGGCTGGGGTCAACCTTGCGGCTTCGGGTAAGTTGCTGGAGGTCGGGCAAGCGCTGATGGCGAAGTTGGATGCAGCCAAAGCGTCAAAAAAGGACAGCGCGGAAGCCTTCAAACGTAAGCCAATGACGCGTTTCGATGCAAAAGTTTCACCTCACCGCGTGGTCGATGCGACTGGTTTGTCCTTGGCTGACTGCGCGACGATCCGCGCCCATGTGCCGGAAGTCACCATCAACGATATTTTTGTCGCTACATGTGGTGGCGCGGTACGTCGTTATCTCGATTCAAAAGGCGAGTTGCCGGCACAGAGCTTGTCGGCGCTGATGCCGATTTCGACGCGTGGTGCCGATAAAGGCGGCGATGTCGGTAATCAGGTTGGCATGGTGCCGATCCCGTTGCGTAGCGATATTGTCGATCCGATTAAGCGCTTGCAGGGCGCGCGCAAAGGCACGCGGACCTCTGCGGGCGCATCAAGCATGCTGGGACATGACTTCAGCGCCAAGCTGATTCAGGTTATTCCTGCGTTTGTCGCGGAAAATTTGATCACCAAAGGTATGGTGCCGCTGTGCAACACCACGGTATCAAATGTACGTGGCCCGAATGTGCCGCTGTACTTGGCCGGTGCCAAATTGCAGGTCTTTTTGCCGATCTCGATTCCCTTTGATGGCATAGGTCTGAACATGACTGGCTTCAGTTACAACGGTGTGCTTTGGGTGTGTTTTGTGTCTTGCCGCAATATGCTGCCCGACCCGGAGTTTTTCCGTAAATGCTTGGACGACAGCTTCGCAGAAATTTTGACGGCGGCAAAGCGATTACCCCGTTTGGATGCGTCTTCCGCCGCTGCGAAGCCGGCTAGTAAAAGCGTTACCAAACCGGCTAGCAAGCCAGCAGCCAAAGCTGTAACTAAATCTTCTGGAAAAACTTCTGCCAAAGCAAAGTCTGCCAGCAAGACTACAGGCAAGCCCGCAAGCAAGACGGCAAATAAGTCCACTAGCAAAGCCGCCAGCGCGTAAAACTGCCGCGCAAGCGATTTCAACCAAACTCAACCATACTCAACTAAGGGTCAGCGCCGTGTCACAGGCGCTGACTTTTGCATTTCTGGACCGCTCATGCCCAACATTACTTACATTGAACGCAATGGCACGGCGCACGTTTTGGTTGCCGAACTCGGCGATAGTTTGATGGATATTGCCGTGCTCAATGCCGTGCCGGGCATAGGCGGCAATTGTGGTGGGTATTGCGGTTGCGCCACCTGCCACGTGTACGTTGATCCAGACTGGTTATTGCGCACAGGCACTGTCAGCGCGGAGGAAGCCGCCTTGCTCGCCGCGCAGCGCAGCCGCAAGAAAAATTCGCGCTTATGTTGTCAGATCAAGGCGAGCGCGCTGCTTGATGGACTTGTTGTACGTATTCCTGCCTGACGGCCCATATCCGCTATTCCTCCGTACTGGAATCGCGATACTATGGGCGTTAGCTCATACACCGGTTTCCTCTACAAGGAACGTTACACACCATCATGATGAACAAGATGAACAAGAACCTGCCCCTGAAATTCAGCATACTGACTTTGCTGATTGCTGCATTGTCTTCCACTCAGGTTGCGTGGGCTGAAAAGCCCTCGTGGGCCGGTGGCGAGCAGCATGGAAATAAACATAAGAAAAAATCGGAAGGCAATCAGGATGATGATGAACGCTATCGTGGTGACGCTGACCGTAGCGCTAGCATCGAGTTTCGCATCGGGAGTCGTGATCGTGAGATCGTACTTGACTACTACCAGAAGCAGGCGCGTTCTGGGCACTGCCCGCCTGGACTGGCAAAGAAACACAACGGTTGCTTGCCGCCGGGACAGGCAAAAAAATGGGCGCGCGGTCGGGCCTTGCCTGGCGGCATAGAGATTCATGATTTGCCTTATGACTTGCGTGTGCGCTTGCCGCTGCCCCCTGCCGGGCATCGCTATGTGCAGGTCGCGGCTGACGTATTGCTGATTGCCGTGGGCACCAATATGGTGGTTGATGCCATTGAAGACTTGACGCGTTGAATGCCATGCGCTGGGTAATTCGTCTTCTTGGTGGCTTGCTGGTTTTGTTGCTGATCCTGGTTGCGGCCGTGCTCGTGCTCAGCCGTGTGAATCCGAACTATCGTGTGACGGACTGGCGGATTGTGTTGAACGCTGTCACTGGCTTGGGTGCACCGGAAGCGAATGCCACGCAGCCAGCGTTTTCTCTGCCCTCCGGACTGGCGCTGACGGTGTACAGCGCCACGCTTCCCAAGGCACGCATGTTACGCTTGACCAATGCCGGTGATTTGCTCGTCAGCCAACCACGACTTGGGCAGATCAGCTTGCTCGGGCGTGACGCCAATGGTGATGGCCTGCCTGATCGGCAAGTCGTGCTGATGCGGGATCTTGATCGTCCCAATGGTCTCGATTTTTATGACGGTTGGCTTTACGTGGCCGAAGCCGGGGCTGTAGGACGCATTCGTTTCGATCAGGCAACGGGCGCAACCAGTGGTTCTTATGAACGCATTCTCGAGGGCATTCCTGAAGGTGAAAACCATTGGACGCGCACCTTGCGCACCGGCGCCGATGGCTGGATGTATCTGAGCATCGGATCGAGCTGTAATGTCTGTATCGAGAAGCACGATTGGCGTGCCGCAATGATCCGCTTTAAGCCTGACGGGTCAGGAGCGGAGCGCTATGCCAGCGGCTTGCGCAACAGTGTTGGTTTTGATTGGGCGCCGTGGAGCGGCGAGTTGTTTGCGACGGACAATGGGCGCGACCTGCTCGGCGATAACTTCCCGCCCTGCGAGCTAAATCGCATCGTTCCTGGTGGCTTTTATGGCTGGCCGTATGTCAATGGTTTCGGGGTAGCTGACCCTGACTTTGGCGGCAAAAACCCGGCCTTGGCCGAGAAAGCGCTACCGCCAGCTCATGGTTTTGGCGCCCATAACGCGCCCTTGGGGATCACGTTCTTGCGCAGTCGCGTGAATGCCGTGCGCTTTGGCAAGGCCGCCGTGGTTGCATTGCATGGCTCATGGAATCGGTCAACGCCCGACGGGTACAAGTTGGCGCTGCTGCAATGGGATGACACTGGCAAGATTCGCCAGACCAATTT
>CAZFSH010000038.1:0-9895 GCA_964521935.1 uncultured Propionivibrio sp. | reverse complement strand
CGTCAGCAGGCGACTGTGCTCGCGCAAGCATTGCTCACCAAGCACGCCTGTCGCACCTGCCATGTACCGGGTACCGCCTTGTCGGGTAAATGGCAAAACTTGGGGGCACGCTACTCCGTCGCCGAGCTGAGCCAGTTTTTTATCGCACCCACGCCGCCTATGCCTGTGTTTCCGTTGAGTGAGGCAGAGCGGCGGGCACTGGCCATCCACCTGCTGGCCGGTGGTGGCGCAGAGTAAGCGTCACGGTGGTCTGAGCGAATCGAGTTTCGGCTGTCAGTAAATACCTAGCGCCAGCCCTGCCGCCAGGGCGGCACCGAGTTCCCGGCCGCGGGCAAGATCGGCCTCCGTCAGTTGCTTGCCGACCATTTTGGGCGCTTGAATTTCATCTGGCGTTTGCGCGTGCGTACACACAATCAGCGGTTCGCTGACGGCGCGCAAGCGCCAGCCGGTGGCAATGCGCGCTATCTGTCGGGCGGCATTATGGCCATCGCTGCCGGCGCAGACTACGCAGGCATAAGCGCGACCATTCAGGCGTTCCAGCATCGGGTAATAGGTGCGGTCAAAAAAGTCTTTCAGCTGGCCAGACATCGCGGCCAAATTTTCTGGCGTAGCGAAGACGTAAGCCTGCGCAGCCAGTACATCATCGGCATTGACTTGGGCAGCGTGCAGCAGGCGCACCGCCAGATTGGTTTTTCCATCTTCGGCAATCGCCTGCATGGCGCCCTCGCGTACCGCATCGGCCATGAGTTTCGTTGCGCCGGTGGCCGAGTGGTACACAATCAATAGCTGCTTGGGTGGCGCAGCGCCGTAGTTCATTGTGGCTTCCATGCGCCGTATTATCGCTGCGCTGAGCTCTGATTGAGTCGCTATTGAGTCTGTGCTGACTCTATGTTCTGTCAGGCATAATCACACGCATGACTGAACGTAACGTTTGTCTTTCCATTCTGCGACTGCAGCCGGGTATGCGCCTGGCGCGTGCCGTGATGCGTCCTGACGGAGCGGTGCTGATGCCTGCCGGCGCGGAAATTGATGAGTCTGCGTTGAAGCAGCTGCCGCAGCGTGGCATCGAATTCGTCTTTGTGGTGGAGGCCGACACGCGCGATGCCGAAACGATCGCGCGCGATGTAGCGGCGGCTGAAGAACGCGTGAACTTCATTTTTCGTGGTATTTCCGCTAAGACAAATCAGGCAATTAGTCGCGACGGCGCTGCCACTGAGGGCGACGAATTTCCCGGCATGGGCGAAATGCGTGACGACTTGCATGCTGCTGTGCTGGCTTATCGAAAGGCACAGGCGGGCCGATGAAGCTGACTATCGATGACGTGATGGCAAAAGTACCGGCGCTGCCGGCCTTGCCACAGATTGTCAAACGGATCCTCGACAGCCTTTCTGACGAGTCGGTGAACCTCGATTCACTCGGCGACACCATCACCAGCGATCCGGCGATCGCCGTGCGGCTGCTGGCGGCGGCGAACTCCGGTATTTTCGGCGGTCATCATGTTTCGTCCTTACGCCAGGCCATGATGCTGCTTGGCGTCGGGCGGGTGAAGCAGATTACCGTCGCAACGGCGATTATCGACCGTTACAAAACGCCGCTTCCCTTTGACGCCATGCGCTTGTGGCGCCATAGTTTGGGCGTTGCCATTTGTGCGCAAGACATCGCCCGCTTCGCCGGCGTGAACCCCGAGTCTGCTTACATTGCCGGCTTGCTGCACGATATTGGGCAGCTTTTGCTGTTTGCCACCGATGCACACAGCTACGCTGACGTCATGCAGGAGGCGGCCAAAGGTGAGCGCGAACTGGTGACTATCGAGCGCGATTTGATCGGTCTTGATCATGCGACAGTCGGTAGCGAATTGGCCCGCCGGTGGAATTTGCCACATGACATCGTCGAGGCCATTGCCCGTCATCACCTGATCGACGTTAACCCGCCGAATAGTGAACTGGCCGACGTGGTGCATGTCGCGTCGGCGCTTGCCTATGCTCTGGATATGGGTACTGGCCAGAATAACCGGGTACCGCCCTTGTGTGACTTTGCCAGTGCGCGCATGGGTATTGACTGGCAAGAGTTCGCTACCCATTTTCACGGTATTGAAGCGCGCTATGACGGGGCCTTGCTGACGCTTGGTCTTTGACTTGGTGGTGCGTGGTGTGATGTGTGGTGAAGCGCTATGGCGCTCATCTCTACCGCCTCGCATTCTCCTGTTTATTCTCCCTCCTGATTTCTGATGTCCGATCTCGCTGAGCTGTTTTCTCCCGATGGGGCCTTGGCTCAGGCCGTGCCCGGTTTCCGTGCCCGTCCGCAGCAGGTCGATATGGCTGAGCGCATCGCTGACGCCATCACCAACAATCGTGTACTCGTGGCTGAGGCTGGCACAGGAACCGGTAAAACCTTCGCTTATCTCGTGCCGGCGCTTCGCTCCGGCGGTAAGGTCATCATCTCAACGGGGACCAAGACGCTGCAAGACCAGTTGTTCAACCGCGACCTGCCGACCGTCCGTGACGCGCTCCGTCAGGGCGCTGCCATTGCGCTGCTCAAGGGCCGGGCCAACTACGTGTGCCCCTACCACCTTGAGCGCGCATTGGAGGGCGGTCGCCTGCCCACGCGCGAAGAAGCTGGCCACTTGCGCAAAATTGCCCGCTTTGCCGAGCGCACCAAGACCGGCGATAAGGGCGAGTGTATCGACGTGCCGGAAGACTCCGCGGCATGGAGCGTTGCCACCTCAACGCGAGAAAACTGTCTGGGGCAGGAGTGTCCGCACCACAGTAGCTGTTTTGTCCTGGCGGCGCGACAAGAGGCGCTGATGGCCGATGTGGTGGTGGTCAATCATCACCTGTTTTTTGCTGACGTCATGCTCAAGGATGAAGGCATGGGCGAGCTGTTGCCGGCCTGCAATACGGTGATTTTTGACGAAGCGCACCAGTTGCCGGAAGTCGCTGGCCTGTTCTTTGGCGAAAACATATCGACCGCACAACTGCTCGATCTGGCGCGAGATGTGCGTGACGAAGGGCTGACCTCCGCGAAGGATTATCTGCCCTTGCAAGAGGCGGTTATCAGCGTTGATAAAGCCGCCCGCGATCTGCGTATTGTTTTTGGCAACCAAGCCGGTCAGTCGGGCGCCAAGACGCAAGAGGGCCTGCGCAGCGATATCAATACCCGCCTGACCGAAGCGCGCGCGCGCGCGGAGGCTGGCTTTGCGCCGGCACTGGCCAGCTTGGCCGATGCGCTGAAAAATCTGGCGCACCATCTGGGCTTGCAGGCTGAGCGCGGTGAGGGGCTGGCCAACTGCCTGGAGCGCGTGCAGGAAGTACTGCTGCGACTGCAACGCTGGAGTGATAACGCCAACCCTGCAGCCTTGGAAGGAGACGGCGCTCAGGTGAAGTGGGTCGAGCTGTATGCCCAATCGCTCTCCCTCAACATGACGCCGCTCGACATCGCGCCGATTTTTCGTCGG
The DNA here is from genome assembly GCA_964521935.1 of uncultured Propionivibrio sp. Taxonomy (GTDB): domain Bacteria; phylum Pseudomonadota; class Gammaproteobacteria; order Burkholderiales; family Rhodocyclaceae; genus JADJEF01. The sequence continues at coordinate 6,441 of CAZFSH010000038.1, read as the reverse complement.
CAGATGGAAGGCCACCCGCGTGCCTGGATATTTGCCTCGGCCACCCTGGCTGTCGGGCGTGACTTCAGTCACTATTGCGCTGAGCTGGGTCTTGATGAGGTGGAAACCCAGCTTTGGGGTAGCCCGTTTGATTACGCCAGCAATGCCTTGCTCTACGCCCCGGCCAGCATGCCTGATCCAAACAGTGCCGACTACCCGGATGCGGTCGCCGAGGCCGCCTGGCCCGCTTTGCGCGCGGCGGCAGATAATGGCCGCGGCAGCTTTGTATTGTGCACCAGCTTGCGTGCGATGCGGCGCATTCACGAATTGCTCGGCGAGAAACTCAAACGCTACGGCATGGACACCCCTTTGCTGATGCAGGGCGAACTGGCCAAGACTGAACTGCTGGAGCGCTTTCGCTCGCTCGGCAACGCCATCCTCGTTGCCAGTCAAAGCTTCTGGGAAGGCGTTGATGTGCGCGGTGAAGCGCTTTCGCTCGTGGTGATCGACAAACTGCCGTTTGCGCCGCCGGATGATCCGGTATTGTCGGCCCGCATTGATCGGTTGCGCGAAGCCGGCCGCAATCCCTTTATGGATTACCAGTTGCCGCGTGCGGTCATCAGCATGAAGCAGGGTGCTGGTCGCCTGATTCGTGATGAAGCGGACCGTGGCGTGCTCATGATCTGCGACCCGCGTTTGATTGGTAAGCCCTACGGTCGGCGCGTTTGGCAAAGCCTGCCGCCCATGCGCCGCACCCGCGCCGTTGCCGATGTCGAAGCCTTCTTTGCGCCGTCCTACAGCGACTGACTTTTCGCGCTTTGCACGCCTCTCTAGTGAGGAGGAGCTCCTGCTCAACTAGACGCTTAATAGCGGTAAAGAATTATTCGCTTCGGCCGTTGATTTGTTCTCAACAAGAAAAAATTACGGAGAAGATCATGCGCTTTGTCGTCACCCTGAAGGGGGTGCATTACTTTTGTGGCTACCTCAGTGACAGTTACGACTTTGTCGCCCAGAAGTGGGGCAATCTCGATGCAGCATGGGATCGCGGCGTTAAATTGGTTCCGGCAACCCGACAGCTACCGAAGCGTTAGTCCCCGTCTCGCATTGCCTCGATTTCTCAATGGTAGGCGTAATTCCTGAGGTGTTGAGAGCAAACGCCTGACCGTAGGCCGGAGAAGCTGTCTCAGAAAATGTAGCGAGCGTCCGTCAGCCGGGGGCGACAGGAGCGCAGCCACCGGAATGCACTCCTGTGCATGAGGATGGCGAGCACCGCACAACCCCGGATCACGGGTGCGCAGTAATTTTTGAGACAGCTTCTGTCAAGCCAATACAATCTTGGCATGTCCTCTCCTGCCAGTGTCTCCCGAGCCGAAGCGCTGAACGCCGGCTGTCAGTGTTTGTCCCTCGACCGCGCCCATTTGGCTGCCGAGTTGGAACGTGTCAGCCCCGGCTTTCACGATGCCGTCATGGACGGGCGCCCCCACCTGTTTGCCGATTCCGTTGTCTTCGTCTGTGCGGCGCATTTACAGCGCATGGCCGAACTGGCAGCGGCGATGGAGCAGGTGAGCGCCTTGCCAGCCTACCGCGCGCATGTGCTGTCTTATGCTCCCGCTACTGCACAGCATGATCCGGGCACACCGGGGGTGTTTCTTGGCTATGACTTTCACGTCGGTAAAAATGGCCCGCAACTGATTGAGATCAACACCAACGCCGGGGGCGGCCTGCTCAATGCAGTGCTTACGCGCGCGCAAACGGCCTGCTGTACGGATGTCTCATCACTATTGCTGCAGGGCCAGGGAGACCAAGCGGAGACGGCCTATCTGGCCATGTTTCAGCGCGAATGGCAGTTGTGGAGCGCACGGCGGCATCGTATGCCAACAGGGATTTCCTTAGGCCGCACATCTGGCTTTTCCAGCTCTCCCTGCGTCCCCTTGCAACCCTTGCGGCGGCTGGCGATTGTCGATACTGCACCGGCACAGCAATATCTGTATCCCGAGTTTGTGCTGTTCGCGCGCCTGTTTGCCGCGGCAGGTATTGATGTGCGCATTTGCGATCCGTCAGCATTGAGCTTGCGCGACGGCCAGCTGTGGCATGGCGATGCGGTGATTGACCTGGTCTATAACCGTCTCACCGATTTTGCCCTCGATGAACCCGCGCATGCTGTCTTGCGCGCCGCCTATCTGGCTGACGCCGCCCTGATTACGCCACACCCGCGCGCGCATGCGCTCTATGCCGACAAGCGCAACCTGACGGCCCTCACCGACGATGCCTTACTGAGAGCGTGGGGTGTTGATGCGGTGACACGTGCCTTGCTAACCGGACTGATACCCCATACCGAGCTGGTCCGTGCCGAGTTGGCTGATGACTTGTGGGCACGCCGGCGTGAGTTATTTTTCAAACCGGCGGCTGGTTATGGTTCGCGAGCCGCCTATCGGGGCGACAAACTGACCAAGCGTGTGTTCGACGACATTCTCGCCGGCAACTACATTGCCCAAGCCTTGGTGCCGCCCTCGCAACGTACCGTCACCGTGGCTGGCCAGAGTGTCGAACTGAAACTTGATCTGCGCAACTACGCTTACAACGGCGCTGTCCAACTGGTGGTGGCGCGGCTGTGGCAAGGTCAGACGACCAACTTCCGTACTCCGGGCGGTGGCTTTGCACCGGTGTTGCGCGTGCCCAATCCTGAACACGAAGCCGTGGTAACACGATGAAGACGTTTGGTGTCGCCGGCTATTCGGGCGCGGGCAAAACGACCTTGCTCGAAGGACTGATTCCGCTGATCGTCGCCCGTGGCTTCACGGTTTCGCTGATCAAGCACACGCATCACGACGTCGATGTGGATAGGCCCGGCAAAGATTCTTATCGTTTGCGTGAAGCCGGCTGCAGCGAAGTCATGCTCTTGTCCAACACGCGCTGGGCGCTGATGCATGAGCTGCGTGGCGCACCCGAACCCGATTTGGCGGAACAACTGCAACGGCTTTCCCCGTGCGATGTGGTGCTCGTCGAAGGCTACAAACACGCTGCGCTGCCCAAGATCGAAGTGCATCGTCCGGCGCTGGGCAAACCCTTGCTCTATCCCGATGAGGGAGGGCATATTGTGGCCGTCGCCAGCGATGAGGCGCTACGTTTGCCGGGACCCTCGCTCGTGCCTTGCCTATCCTTGCACGACCATGCGCGCATTGCGCAATTCATCCTTGATTATCTGGATCTGTCATGAGTTCATTGCTTGCCTTTGACGACGCGCGTGCGCGTTTGCTGGCCGCCGCGAGCGAGATCGTGTTGGCCGCTGAGTTGGTATCTACCTTGACCGCTTCCGGTCGGGTGCTGGCGGAGGATCTGGTCTCTCCGGTCGCGGTGCCACCGCTCGATAACAGTGCGATGGACGGCTATGCCTTGCGCTGTGCCGATCTTGTTACTGATGGCGTTGCTGTCAACCTGAGTCTGCCCGTGTCGCAACGGATAGTCGCGGGTTGCGTGGGGACTGCTCTGCAGCCAGGAACCGCAGCACGCATTTTCACTGGCGCCCCTGTGCCGCCCGGCGCTGACGCAGTGGTCATGCAGGAGCACTGCCGAGTTGACGGCGACCACGTGATTGTCGAGCACCCAGCAAAGCCCGGCGAGAACATCCGCCGCTGTGGCGAAGACATCGCCATCGGGGCCACGGTGCTCACCGCCGGCACGCGCCTTGGCCCCGCCCAGTTGGGCGTGGCCGCAGCGGTGGGGGCCGCCAGCGTGCGGGTACGTCGGCGCTTGCGTGTCGCACTGTTTTCGACCGGCGATGAGTTGATGATGCCCGGCGAGCCCCTGCGCCCCGGCGCCATTTACAACTCCAACCGCTATACCTTGTACAGCCTGCTCGATGCGCTGGGCTGTGTGGTCACTGATCTGGGCATTGTGCCGGACCAACTGGCGGCAACGCGCACTGTGCTGCGCGAGGCGGCGCAGAAGCATGATCTCATCCTGACCAGCGGCGGCGTTTCGGTGGGGGAGGAAGACCACGTTAAAGCAGCCATAGAGGCCGAGGGCGAGTTGAGCTTATGGAAGCTGGCGATCAAGCCTGGTAAGCCGCTGGCCTATGGCCGGGTAAAAGTCAGCCCCTGTGACACGGCGCACTTCATTGGCCTGCCGGGTAATCCGGTGTCATCCTTCGTTACCTTTGTCATGCTCGTACGTCCTTTCATTCGCGCCGCGCAGGGACTGAAGGTGGATGCGCTGGTGGATGAGCCAGCGCTGAATTTGCGTGCCGAGTTTGATTGGCCCGAATCATCGCGTGGCGGCAAGCTGGCACCAAGGCTGGAATCACGTCGTGAGTTTTTGCGTGCTCGCCGCACGCGCGACGGTGGTGTTGAGCTCTATCCGCAGCAGGGCTCGGGCGTGCTGACGTCGTGCGCATGGGCTGACGGCTTGGTCGATAACCCGCCCAATACCCTCATTTGTCGCGGTGACTCGGTGCGCTTTCTGCCCTTTTCCGAGCTGTTGCGATGAAGCTGACGGTACTGTTTTTCGCCGGCCTGCGTGAAGCGCTGGAGTGCGCGAGCGAAGTGGTCGAGATACCCGAGCAGGTCCGTACCGTTGGTGAACTGCGTGACTGGCTGGCCGCGCGCGGAGGCCGTTGGCTCGCGTTGAATACCCAGAAAAATTTGCGTGCGGCGCTTGATCAGGACATGGCGGCCTTTGTCACGCCCTTGCATGATGGCGCTGAAGTGGCGTTTTTCCCGCCGGTAACGGGCGGCTGAAACCAATCCGGTGAAACAAGGAAGCGCATGATGTCGGTAGTGGTTCGTATCCAAGAAGACGACTTCGATGCCGGCGCTGAAATGGCTCGGCTTTCGGCCGGGCGCACGGATGTCGGCGGGGTGGCCACCTTTGTTGGCTTGGTCCGTGCCGATAAAGTCAGCCGCTGTGACACGGCGACGATGTCAGCTGCGCAAAGGGTCTCGGTGGCCTTAGTGGCCTCGGCGGCTTCGGTGCAAAGCCTGACGCTGGAGCACTATCCCGGCATGACCGAAAAATCCCTGGGCGCTATTGTGGCGCAAGCACAGCAACGCTGGCCGCTCCTTGGGGTACGGGTGATTCATCGTGTTGGCTGCCTGTTGCCGGGGGAGCAAATCGTGTTTGTCGGCGTTGCTGCCAGTCATCGCGGTGACGCGTTTGCTGCGTGTGAATTCATCATCGATTTTTTGAAGACACAAGCGCCGTTCTGGAAAAAGGAAATGTCAGACACAGGACCTACAGGCCAGGCTGGGCGTTGGGTAGACGCGCGTGAAAGTGATGATCAGGCAGCGCAGAAATGGGAGCGGAGATGAACAACCCTAGTGTGAAAAAAATAGTCTCGGTGCTGGGCGGCTTGTTTGGGATAAGTGTCTTGGCCTTGATCCTGATGGCCTGGTTGTTTGCCGACATGGTGTTGCACCCCCCCATCAGCTGTCCGCCCGACTTTCACGTGTTCTGTGCCACACCCGCCGAACGTGGCTTGGCCTACGAAGACATTCAGCTTCACACCGCCGACGGCGTTGAGTTACCCGCCTGGTTCATGCCAGCTATCGGTTCACACAAGGCCATCATCTTCGTGCATGGTCATGGCGTGACGCGCAATGAAGGGCTGCGCTTTGCCAAAGCCTTGCACGACGCCGGCTTCAATCTGCTGGCGATCGACTTGCGTCGTAATCATGGGCGCTATGCCAGCATGAGTTATCACGAGCGCAAAGACGTGACCGCTGGCATTGATTTTCTAAGCAAGGAAAAGCACATTGAGTCGCTCGGCCTGATGGGGTTTTCCATGGGCGCCGCGACCAGTATTTGGGTTATGGATGAGGATGCACGCGTGAAAGCAGGGTTGTTCAGCAGCCCGTATGCCAGCATGCGCGATGTCCTCGCTGAGGCGGCCAAACGTCACTATGGTTTGCCCTACTATCGATTGTTTCCCTTGGTTGAAGCGATTATCGATTGGCGCGCCGGGATGCTCACCGCCGAGGTGGTACCGGAGAATCACATCGGACACATCGCGCCACGCCCGGTGCTGATTTTCCATTGTCGTAAAGACCTGACCACCGACCCCAGTCACTCGCAGCGTCTGTTTGAGAAGGCGCAGGAGCCCAAGGAATTATGGATAGCTCCCTGCGAGGAGCATGAGCGAGTGTGGAATGTATCGCCCGACGAAGCAGAGCGACGCAGCGTGGCTTTTTTCAAAGCGAATTTGTGAGGCGGGTGGCGCAATAAAAAAGGGCACCGGAATCCGGTGCCCTTTTTACTGGAGCAGTAAGACTTAGTTGCTGGCGGGAGCAGCGGGTGCGGCGTCAACCGGTGTGACGGGTGCGGCGGTGACCGATGCAGCAGCCTTGGGTGCAGCTTTGGCGACCACTTTCTTGGCGGCCGGCTTAGCAGCGGGCTTAGCGGCAGCCTTTTTCACAGCGGGCTTGGCGGCGGGTTTAGCAACGGACTTAACAGCGGGCTTAGCAGCGG
>CAZFSH010000037.1:0-14309 GCA_964521935.1 uncultured Propionivibrio sp. | reverse complement strand
GTGGTCAGCAGCAGCGTGTCGCTATTGCGCGGGCGCTGGCCATGGAGCCCTCGGTACTGCTGTTTGACGAGCCTACCTCTGCACTTGACCCGGAGCTGGTCGGCGAGGTGCTGAAGGTCATGCGCGGATTGGCTGAGGAAGGTCGCACCATGGTTGTGGTCACCCACGAAATGGGCTTCGCGCGCGAAGTGTCGTCGCATGTGATTTTTCTGCACAAAGGAAAAATCGAAGAGGAAGGCGTGCCCAAAGAGGTTTTCGCGGCACCCAAGAGCGAGCGCTTGCAGCAGTTCCTCTCTGGAAGCCTGAAGTAATCGGCCCGGTAATACTTCAGTTGCCCCTGTCCGGCCATGCTTGTCATGGCCGGTGTTGTTTTTACTCCCCTCTATTTTTGGTAATGAATCCGTGAGCCGTACTATTGCGAATGCCCTGATGCTGCTGACCGCACTGATCTGGGGTACTACGTTTGTGGCCCAGCAATTGGGCATGAGCCACATTGGCCCGCTGGCGTATACCGGCCTGCGTTTTTTGATCGGCGCAATCGTTGTGCTGCCGCTGGCCTTGCGCGAATATGTGCGCCTGCAAAAACAGGGCATTCGCTTAACCGCGAGTGATTTTCGTGCCTGGGCTGGATTGGGCGTGCTGCTTTTTCTGGGCGCGGTATTTCAGCAAATTGGCATTACCGGCACCTCGGTGAGTAATGCCGGTTTCCTCACGGCCTTGTATGTGCCGCTCGTGCCGATATTAGGCTGGATCATCGATCGCGAACCGCCACATCCTGCTGTCTGGCCGGCGGTGCTGACCTGCTTTATTGGTACTTTTCTGCTCAGTGGTGGCCGCTTTGATGGTCTGACTGCGGGCGATTTCTGGATTATTGTCAGCACGCTGTTCTGGGCCGGCCATGTGCTCTTTGTCGGGCGTATTGCGGCGACCAAAGGTACCCCGATTCTGGTCGCGGTTGCGCAGTTTGTGGTCTGTGGCGTCCTGGCCATGATGCTGGCATTGGTGCAGGAAGATATTAGCCTTGCCGGCGTGACGGCCGCGATGCCAGCGATACTGTATGGCGGGCTGTTGTCGGTGGGTATTGCCTTCACCTTGCAGGTAGTGGCCCAGCGGCATACGCCGCCTGCCGATGCCGCCATTTTGCTTAGCTCAGAAATTCTGTTTGCCGCGCTCGCTGGCGCGCTTTACCTGGGCGAGCGGCTGGCCCCGATTCAGATGGTGGGTGGCGCGTTGATTTTTGCCGCAATGATTGGTGTGCAACTGGCGCCACTTTTTACCCGGCCAAGGTCTGAAGCTAAGGTCTGAGGCCAGCATCAGAAATCGCTGCCCTGCTTGGTGCTCGAACAGCCTAAGGCAGCATCATGACCGCTTCGCCATCAATAACCACCTGACTGCCCACCCGGCAGGTGGTTTTTAGGGTCACACGCTTTTTTTCGCTATTGATCGCGGTGACTTCGGCAGTGGCCCGGACGGTATCGCCGATTTTTACTGGCGCCAGAAACTTCATGGTTTGCGAGAGATAAATCGAGCCCGGTCCCGGCATGCGCGTGCCCAGCACGGCTGAAATGAAGCCGGCTGACAACATGCCATGCGCAATACGGCCTTTGAACATCGTTCCAGCGGCAATCTCTTCATCAATGTGTACAGGATTCATGTCGCCGGTGACGCCGGCAAATAAAACGATGTCGGCTTCGGTCACCGTTTTGGCAAAGCTGCCGCTCATGCCGAGTTGAATGTCATCAATGGAAAACCCGCCCAGTGCGTTCATAAAGTCTCCTTATCGTTTTAGTGAGTGAAACATTCGCCAGAAAACAGCGTGGTGGTGTGGCCACCGATCCAGAGCTGATTGTCGCTGTCCGTATCAACAAAAATGCGCCCAGCACGACCTAATCGTGCGCCTTGTGTGGCGATGTAGGGCGTGTGCGCAATTCCCGCGGCGAGCAGCGTTTGCGCCGCCGACGCGTTGAGGCTGCCGGTGACCGGGTCTTCGCGCACTGTCCCGAGATGATCGGTAAAAAATGCGCGCAGCTCGAACGCCGCCTCCGCGCCCGCCGCATGGGGGCCGACAACGCCAATATCGATGCGACGCGGGTGTGTTCTCGCTGGCTCCAGGGCCAATACCTCGGCGGCCGTGGCCAGACGAACCAGTATCCAGCCGGGCCCGTTGTCTGCCCACTGCACATCCACCATGCGTTCTGGCGCCACGCGCAAAAAGTCGGCGACTTCCTGCTTTATGGCCGGATCAACCGGCCCGCTGCGTAGTAGCGGTGGTGCTGAGAACGCCAAGCGATCATGGGACTTTTTTAGAGGTACCAGCCCTGCGCCACATTCCTGCACGATCGTGGTGGGGTCGCGGGGCTTGCCGCCTTCGCTCAGCCACGTGTGGCAGCTCCCCAACGTGGGATGCCCGGCGAAGGGCATTTCGCGGTCGGGGGTGAAGATGCGTACCCGATAGTCGGCGGCGGCCGTCGTTGGCGTGAGCAAAAAAGCGGTCTCGGAAAAATTCAGCCAGCGAGTGATGGCGAGCATGGTCTCGCTGCTCAGATCGTCTGCCTGGGTGACGACAGCTAGCGGGTTGCCCGATAGCGGCCCGCTGTCGAAGACGTCGACCAGTTGAAAGCGGTAGCTCATCGTTATTCAGCCCAGAGCCTGGGCAAAGTCGGCCAGGATATCGGCCGTATCTTCGATGCCCAGCGAAACACGGATCAAGGAATCGGCGATCCCCATATCGGCGCGACGTTCGGCGCCCATCTCCCAGAAAATCGTATGGGCGACCGGAATCACCAGCGTGCGCGTATCGCCCAAACCCGTCGCGATAACGGGCAGGCGCAGCCGATCGATAAACGGCAGGGCGTCGGCATCCTTGTTTAGCTCAAAGGACAGCAACCAGCTGGCGCTGCGGAATAGTGCTTGCGAGCGAGCGTGCTCTGGATGGCTGGGGAGCCCTGGGTAATAGACGCGGCGCACCGCCGGGTGTGCGTCGAGCATCTGTGCCAGCGCCAAGGCGTTGGCACTCGTGGCATTCATGCGCAGCCCCAGGGTTTCGGCACCGACAGAAAGATGATGGGCCGCTTCGGAGGAAAGCGACGCGCCCTGATCGCGCAAGCCTTTCTTCTTCAGCTGGGCCAAGCCCCAGGTGGCGGGGTCGCCTTTGCGATAGGCGTCGGTAATGGCCGGGTAGTCCGACCAGTCATACAGCCCAGTGTCGGTGATGGCGCCACCCAGTGCATTGCCGTGTCCCCCAATCGATTTGGTCAGCGAATTGACGATCAATGAGGCCTGAACGCTACGCGGCTGAAACAGCCACGGCGAGGTGACGGTGTTGTCGACGACGTAGACGAGTTTGCGCTCACGGCAGAGCGTGCCAATGGCGGCAAGGTCGGCGACTTGCGTGCGTGGGTTGGCAATGGTCTCGACGAAGACCATGCGCGTGGCGGGCGTGATGGCCGCTTCGATTTCCTTGGCATCGGTGGCATCGACCATGCTGACCTGTATGCCGAGCGCGCGCAGGGTGCCGACCAGACTATTGGTATTGCCAAAAACGAACTTGCTGGTGATCAGGTGGTCGCCGGCGCGCAGCAAGGTCGTGAAGATGGCGGTAATCGCGGCCATGCCGGTGGCAAAACAGAGCGTGCCTTTGCCGCCTTCCATGCGATTGACGCAGGCTTCCAGTGCCGCCACCGTGGGCGTGCCCTGGCGGGCGTAGTTGAAGCCGGCGGCGGTGCCCTGAAAGACGTCAATCAATTCCTTGGACGAGGCATAGCCATATTGCACGGAGGTGTGCATCGGTTTGTGGATGCCGCCATGCTCGACGCCACCCAGGCGGTCGCCGTGTACGGTGCGCGTCGTAAAGCCCCAGCGGGAGAGATCGTTAGCAGTGGTCATGGTGCGTTCGGTATCGTGGTCACGAGGAAATTCCATTCTACGGTGCCCGCGAAAAGTCAGTCGCTGTGGGACGGCGCGTGAGTGGGTGTTTAGCGTGGTGCATGGGCGTTATTGGTGCAAGCGGGAATGGAATGCGCCTTGGATTGGTGCGGCGCTGAGTCGAGTGATTTTCTCAACCTGCTGATTTCACTCATGTTTGGTGCATGGCACGGTTCGCGCTATGCAGACAGCATGGTTAGCACAGCTTATGACGAAATGCGCGCACGCGATGGCAGCCTGCGCCCCAGCTACCGGACCTATGCCGGATGGCTGGAAGGGACGCCCGCCGAAATCATTGCGCGCAAGCGCGAAGAGGCGGAGCTGTTCTTCCATCGAATTGGCATCACCTTTGCCGTGTATGGCGAGGACTCGGGCAAGGAGCGCTTGATCCCCTTCGACATCATTCCGCGCATCATTCCGGCGCTCGAATGGCAGCATATCGAGCGCGGACTGCGTCAGCGGGTAACGGCGCTCAATGCTTTCATTCACGATATTTATCACGATCAGGAAATCCTCAAGGCCGGGCGCATTCCGCGTGAGCAGGTGTTGGGCAATGCCCAGTTCCGCCCGGAGATGGTCGGCGTCAACGTGCCGGGCAACATTTACGCACACATCGCGGGTGTCGATCTGGTGCGCGCCGATCATGGTGCCGCGGAAGGCGAATACTTCGTCCTCGAAGACAACCTGCGTACGCCGTCGGGCGTGTCCTACATGCTGGAAGACCGGCGCATGATGATGCGGCTGTTCCCTGAGCTGTTTGCCAAGCACGCCGTCGCGCCCGTTGAACACTACCCGGATCTGCTGCTCGACAACCTGCGCTCGCTGGCGCCCACGGCGTCGAGCAACCCGAATGTCGTGGTGCTGACGCCCGGGCAGTACAACAGCGCGTATTTCGAGCATGCTTTTCTTGCCCAGCAAATGGGCGTTGAGCTGGTCGAAGGCTCAGACCTTTTTGTGCGCGATGACAAGGTGTTCATGCGCACCACGCAAGGGCCGCGCCGCGTCGATGTCATTTACCGGCGTCTGGATGATGACTTCCTTGATCCGGAAACCTTTCGCAAAGATTCAGCACTGGGTGTGCCGGGCCTGTTTCGCGCCTATCGCGCCGGTAATGTGACGCTTGCCAATGCCGTGGGAACAGGCATTGCCGATGACAAGGCCATCTACATTCACGTGCCCGAGATGATCCGGTTCTATTGTGGTGAAGAACCGATTTTGTCGAACGTGCCGACCTGGCAGCTCTCCAAACCCGATGATCTGAAATACGCCCTGGCGCACCTGGAGGAGCTTGTGGTCAAGGAAGTGCACGGCTCGGGCGGTTACGGCATGCTGGTGGGCCCGACGGCGAGCAAGGCGGAGCTGGAAGCCTTTCGCGCTCATATCATTGCCGAGCCGGCGAAATACATTGCCCAACCCACGCTGGCGCTCTCGACCTGCCCGACCTTCGTGGAGTCCGGCGTGGCGCCGCGCCACATCGATTTGCGCCCCTATGTGCTCTCGGGTAAGCAGGTGAGCATGGTCCCCGGCGGACTCACGCGCGTGGCCTTGCGCGAAGGCTCGCTCGTGGTTAATTCCTCGCAGGGTGGCGGCACGAAAGATACGTGGGTACTGCAATGCTAAGTTCAACGGCCGATCACCTCTACTGGATGGCGCGCAGCATGGAGCGCGCCGAGAATGCGGCGCGCATGCTCGATGTCACCTACCGCATGTCCTTGCTGCATCCGCTTGACGTCGAGCCCCTGAACGAGTGGCGTGCCATGCTGTCGATCAGCGGTTTGCACGAAGACTTTCAGGCGCGCTATGACGAACCCACGGCGGCGAACGTCCTGCACTTCATGGCGCTCGATGAGCAGAATCCGGGCAGCATCTATTGCAGCATTTTCAACGCCCGCGAAAACGCGCGAGCGGTGCGCGGCACCATCACCTCGGAAATGTGGGAGGCGCTCAACCACACCTGGCTGGAAATGCGGCGGATTCGTGAAGCAGGAATCCCCGAAGACGGCATTTCCGATTTTTTTGAATGGGTGAAAGAGCGCTCGCATTTGTCGCGCGGCATCACCCACGGCACCTTGTTGCGTGATGACGCGTTCCGCTTTCTGCGCCTGGGCACCTTCATCGAGCGCGCCGACAATACCGCGCGCATTCTCGATGTGAAATACCACATCCTGCTGCCCAGCCTCTCGGAAGTAGGCGGGGCCGCGGACTATTACCAGTGGAGCGCGGTGCTGCGTTCGGTGTCTGCCTTCGAGTCGTATCGCAAGGTCTATCGTGATCTGATCGTGCCCAAGCGTGTGGCGGAGCTGCTGATTTTGCGTGCGGACATGCCCCGCTCACTGGCGGCGTGCATGAACGAGGTCAATCGCCTGATTCAGGAAATCGATAACCCACGCTCTGGCGAGTTGTCGCGCCGCTGTGGTCTGTTGCATGGTGAAGTACGGTTTGGCAGCATCGAAGATATTTTTGCGCGTGGCCTGCATGAGTATCTGGAAAGCTTTCTCGCGCGCATTTACGACCTCGGCGACATCATCAACAAAACCTATTTTTGGTCGGCCGACGAGTGATGTGGGTTGCTCGAAGTGCGGGTGACCGCTAAGCTCGCAGGTTTCCGCTTTACGAGACCACAAGAATGACTTACTGCGTTGCGACCATGATTGATGCGGGCATTGTCTTTGCCTCCGACTCACGCACCAATGCCGGGGTGGATAACATCTCCACCTTTCGCAAAATGCGCACCTTTGAGCGGCAGGGCGAACGTGCCTTGGTGATCGTCAACTCCGGCAACCTGGCGGTGACACAGGCGACGATGAACACGCTGGAACAGAACATGCGCAACAGCATCGAGCCGAACCTGATGAGCGTGCGTTCGATGTATGACGTCGCCGAGCTGATCGGTAATGCCTTGCGTCAGGTGCGCCATCGCGATGGCCCGTTCCTGATGGAAAACAACGTCGATGGCAGCGCCAACTTTCTGGTCGGTGGCCAGATCGCCGGCGAACACCAGCGATTATTCATGGTGTATTCGGAAGGTAACTTCATCGAAGCGACGCCGGAAACGCCCTATTTTCAAATTGGTGAAACCAAGTACGGCAAGCCGATCATCGACCGTGTCATCACCAACGATACCTGTGTGGACGACGTGATCAAGTGCGTGCTGGTGTCCTTCGATTCGACCATGCGTTCCAATCTCTCGGTGGGCTTCCCGATTGATCTGGCCTGCTATGAACGCGAGTCATTCCGCATTGGCCACGCCCGTCACTTCGACGAGCATGACCCCTATATGATGACCTTGCGGCAAAGCTGGAGCGAAGGCGTGCGTCGCGCCTTTGCCCAGCTTCCCAATCTGGAATGGTAGTAAACGTCGCTCATGAATTGGCATGGCGACGACCCTTGAACGGTTCTCGTCATGACTATTCGCGTCGCACTGCATCATCAAACCCGCTACACCTTTGATCGCGAGGTCAAACTCTGGCCGCATGAAATCCGTCTGCGGCCCGCAGCGCACAGCCGTACGCCGATCCTGAGCTATTCGCTCAATGTCATTCCGTCTGGTGGTGCAAAAAAAGGTAACGAGCATTACCTGAACTGGCAGCAAGACCCCTTCGGCAACTGGGTCGCCCGCCTGGTTTTCCCCGAGCCGGCAACCGCCTTGGAGGTAACGGTCGATCTGGTCGCCGACATGACGGTGATCAATCCCTTTGACTTCTTCATGGACGAGTTTGCGCAGGACTACCCCTTCGCTTACCCCGATGGCATGAAGCGCGAGCTGGGGCCGTATCTTGAAGCGGACGCGCTGTCCGACAAAACGCCCTTGCTCGCCGACTGGATTACCCGCGCCCGTGCCGAGTTTCTGAACACCGAGCTGCGTACGATTGATATGCTCGTTGGCATCAATCGGCGCGTGCAGCAAGACATCAACTATGTGGTGCGCATGGAAGCCGGCGTGCAAACGCCAGAACAGACGCTGGAGCTCAAGCTGGGCTCCTGCCGCGATTCGGCCTGGCTGCTGGTGCAGATCATGCGTCATCTGGGCATTGCGGCGCGCTTTGCCTCGGGCTATCTGATCCAGCTTAAGGCGGACGTTGAAGCGCTGGATGGCCCTTCCGGGACCGCCGTGGACTTCACGGACCTGCACGCCTGGACGGAAGTGTTTATTCCCGGTGCCGGCTGGATTGGCCTCGACCCCACCTCCGGCCTGCTCGCGGGCGAAGGCCACATCCCGCTCGCGTGTACGGCCATGCCCTCGTCGGCGGCACCGATCATCGGCGCCACCAGCAAGTGCGAAGCGCAGTTCGACTTTGCCATGAGCGTCACGCGCATCCACGAAGACCCGCGCGTTACCCAGCCCTATACCGAAGCGCAATGGCAGGCGATTCTTGATCTGGGCTATCAGGTCGATACCGAGCTCACCAAAAACGACGTGCGCCTGACCATGGGCGGTGAGCCGACCTTTGTCTCGATCGACGACATGGAAGGCCCGGAGTGGAACATCTCGGCGCTCTCTGACAAGAAGCGCGAATTAGCGGGCGATCTGCTCAAGCGCCTGCAGGCGCGGTTTGCCCCCGGCGCCTTGCTGCATTTTGGTCAGGGCAAGTGGTATCCGGGCGAGCCGCTGCCGCGCTGGGCGCTGGCCTGTTACTGGCGCACCGACGGCTATGCCCTCTGGCATGACCCCAAGCTGCTGGTCATGGATGCCGGTGACGGCAAGTGCGCAGGTAAGTGTGCGGGCAAGCACACCGTCAAGGACGCGCAAAACTTCATTTGTCAGCTGGCGCGCGAACTCGATCTCGATGAACGCTTCGTCATCCCCGCGTACGAAGACGTGACCCAGATCGTCGATCAGGAGCAGCGCTGGCCGAAGAATTTTGACGTACACAAAATGAAGCTGAGCGAAGCCGATACGCGCAAGCGCTTGGCGCGGCTGCTCGAAGAAGGCCTGGGCAAGCCCGCCGGTTACGTGCTGCCGATCAAGCCGCTGCCCCCGGAAGTGCCGGGGAGCGACCCGGAGTTGCGCCGTGTCACACGGACTGACTTTCGCTCCAGTGTTTGGCCGATACGGCGCCGGCATCTGTATCTCACTGCGGGCGATTCGCCCCTGGGCTTGCGCCTGCCGCTCAGCTCCTTGCCCTGGCGCGCCCCCGAGGATGTCGAGGTGGATTTTGAGCGCGACCCTTTCGAGCCTCGTGGCAGCTTGCCGCCCAAACGACTGGAGCGCAATGACAACTCCGCGGTGGTCAATCTCAAGGCCTTCCGGCGCAAACCGCGGCGCAAGGACTTTGACCCGCGCGATATTGTGCACACTGCCCTGTGCGTCGAAGTGCGTAACGGCGTGCTGCACGTTTTCCTGCCGCCGCTGCAAGCGCTCGAAGACTTCATTGATCTGATCGCCGCCATCGAGGCCACGGCCGCGTATCTGAAAACGCCGATCCGGCTTGAAGGCTATACGCCCCCAAATGATCCACGGCTCAAGGAATTCAAGATCACGCCTGACCCCGGCGTGATCGAGGTCAATATCCACCCCTCGGCATCGTGGGCGCAACTGGTTGAGAACACCTTTACCTTGTACGAAGAGGCGCGGCTTACGCGGCTGTGCGCCGAAAAGTTCATGCTCGATGGTCGCCACACCGGCACGGGTGGGGGCAATCACGTCACCATTGGTGCCGCCTCCGCGGCTGATTCCCCCTGCCTGCGTCGCCCCGATTTGCTGATGAGTCTGCTGACCTATTGGCAAAATCACCCGGCGCTGTCTTATCTGTTCTCGGGCATGTTCATCGGCCCGACCAGTCAGGCACCCCGCGTGGACGAGGCCCGCCACGAAGGTTTGTATGAGC
Source organism: uncultured Propionivibrio sp. (assembly GCA_964521935.1). Classification (GTDB taxonomy): domain Bacteria; phylum Pseudomonadota; class Gammaproteobacteria; order Burkholderiales; family Rhodocyclaceae; genus JADJEF01. Next base: position 4,557 of record CAZFSH010000037.1, on the reverse strand, counting down.
TGGAAATTGCCTTTCAGCAGATGCAGGAACGCCTGAAACCGGGGCAGGAAACCCTCGCGCCGTGGCTGGTGGATCGCCTGCTGCGCAATTTGCTGATCGACATTTCCGGCAACACCCACCGCGCCGAATTTTGTATCGACAAGCTGTATTCGCCCGACAGCCCGACCGGCCGCCTTGGCCTCGTCGAATTCCGTGGCTTTGAAATGCCACCGCATGCGCAGATGAGCTTGTTGCAGATGCTGCTGCTGCGTGCGTTGGTAGCGCGCTTCTGGCGTCAGCCATATCAGTCCAGCCTCAAGCGCTGGGGCTCGGAACTGCACGATCGCTTCATGCTGCCGCACTTCGTTGCCCAAGACATGCAGGATGTGGTGCATGACCTGCAGCGCGCCGGCTATGCCTTTGATGCCCAGTGGTTTGCGGCGTTTATCGAATTCCGTTTTCCGCGCTACGGTAGCGTGGTGTATCACGGCATCGAGATCGAGCTGCGCCAAGCCATTGAACCGTGGCACGTACTCGGCGAAGAAGTCAGTGCCGGGGGCACGGCGCGTTATGTGGATTCGTCGGTTGAGCGCCTGCAAGTCAAGCTGCGCCATCTCAACGACGCGCGCCATATCGTCACCTGTAATGGTCGCCCGGTGCCGCTCACGCCCACCGGCGTCAAAGGCGAATATGTCGCCGGCGTGCGCTATCGCGCCTGGCATCCGCCGTCTGGGCTGCATCCGACCATCGACGTGCACACGCCGCTGGTCTTTGATCTGGTCGATACCTGGAGCGGCCGTTCATTGGGCGGCTGTACCTACCATGTGGCGCATCCGGGCGGACGCAATCCCGATACCTTCCCGGTCAATGCCAACGAAGCGGAAGGGCGCCGCGTTGCGCGCTTCTGGAATCACGGCCACACCCCCGGCCCGATGCACGTGCGCCGCGAAGGGCGTAATCCGGACTACCCCTTTACGCTGGATTTACGCCGCGCGCCGGAGCAGTGGATCGAGGGCGGCGGCTATAGCGGGAGCTAGGGAGAGTCAGGGCGGGAGCGCGTCTTTTGCTGGACCGCCCTGTAGCGCTTAACGTTATCCGCGACTGACTGTTACCGGCATGAACGCACAGTCGGTGCAAAAGTCAGTCGCTGATGACGCTACTGCGCTACAGGGCGGTTGAGCAAAAGACGCTCTCCTCGCCGTAGCGGATGTGGGACGGCCCTCGTTCTCACCTATTCACACGTACATCATGAACTGGCTGAGTGCGGCCAGAGCCGGCTTTGCTTCGTCCTCGATTTCTATCGTCACCGGGCAAGTGGCCATGAACAAGCCCGGCTTCTTTTCTTCGAGGCTCTCCAGCGCGAGGCGCACGCGCACGCGCTTGCCACTGCGCACGGGCGAGAGAAAGCGCACCTTGTCGAGCCCATAGTTAACCGCCTGCTTTAAGGTCAGGCGGCCAATGAGTAATTCAAAGACGGCGGGGGCGAGGATGGATAGCGTCAAAAAACCATGCGCAATAGCGCCGCCGAAGGGCGCGTCACGCGCCGCCCGCTCGGGATCAACGTGAATCCACTGCTGGTCGCCGGTGCAGTCGGCAAAGGCATTGATCCGCGCCTGATCGAGCGTGATCCATGAGGACACACCAATTTCGCTGCCAACGGCGCTGTGCAATTGCGCCATCGTCAGGGGAGCGAGGGCGCTGTTCACGACTTTGGCCGACGAATGGTGGCCAGATCACGGCCTACGACGATATCGCCACTATCCAGAGCCGCCTGTTTAAAGTTGGTCTCAGTGAGCGGGCCGCTGGTGCCGGTCAGGGCGACGCTCATGCACGGCGCAGCCTGCGCAGTCGTTGCAGCAGCCAGCGCTAACATCGTGCTCAGGACGATGGCGGCTGCGGTGCTCTTTCTATTCATGAGTCGGCGCCTCTGTTGTGGGTCATGCCCTGAGGGGGCATGCCTATCGTTAATCATTATTGTGGGAATCAAGACGAGGCCGGCCCTGTCGTGATGAGGCACGACAGGGCCGGTGCAGTTTTTTTCAGCAGAAGTGCCTTAAATCAGCCCTTCGCCACCTTCGTCACCCCTTTGCGCGGAGCCCCCGGAGTTTTGGGAGCCTTGGCAGTCTTGGGAGTCGGTGCTTTCGCTGCGGCAGGCTTAGGTGTCGCTGCCTTTTTCACCTTGCTAGCCGCGCTAGCCGTGGCAGCCCCGGTTGCCCCAGCTTTCGGTGCTGCCGGTTTCTCGGGTATCGCCAATTTCTTGGCCGCTTCCAGCAGGTCGTTGAACGCGCCTTTGAGCGATTGCGCCATAAAGGCCGGATCGGGCACGATGTTGCGGCAGGCCACCGCGCTGATCCACAAGGTGTGGTTGTAGCTGAAGCCGGTGAAATTGAGGCCGACGTTATCGATCGGAATGCTCACCGGATACATGTGCACCGCTTTGGCGCCGGCAATGTAGAGCGCTTCGTCGGGGCCGCGCACGTTCGAAACCGTACAGTTCAGTTGATCCAGCACGAGGCGCTTCACCAGGAAATTGGAGAGCGCAAAAGGCAATTCGTTATAGATCGCAATCACCATGTCCGGGCCAACCAGCTCAGCGCCAGCTTTGGCTTTGGCCACATCGTGCTTGATCGTGTGCAGGCGCTCGATGGGGTCGGCAATTTCGGAATGCAGCAATACCGCCACACCGCCCACTTCGTTACCGCCCTTTGCCGCCGCCGCGTCACCCGCGGCACGCAAACTGATGGGCATTAGCGCGCGCAGACTTTCGCTCGGCAGTTCATCCTTGGTTTTAAGGTAACCACGTACGGCCCCCCCTGCAACGGCAAGGAAGATATCGTTGACCGTCGCACCCGCGATGTGTTTGCGTATCGTGCCAATGTCATCCATCGAGAACCCGACCGCCTCAACGATACGATTGGCGGAGAGCTTGCGGTTGAAGCGGGTATCCGGTGCTTTGCCATAACCGCCCGCGGCACGCAGTGCCTCCATGTCGAGCGCGCCACTGGCCGGGTTACGCTGCTGTTCGATCAGCCGGCGGGTAATGCTAGCGGCACGTCCGGTTGATTTCAGGGCGAAACGCGCAAGTCCGGTAATGCGATCAATCGTGTGTCCTAACGCACGGGAAACGTATTCCACCGCCATCGGTTCGCGATCAGAAATGCGTACCATCGAGTCAGACTGGTAAGCTTTGTCATCGGGCGAGGCGCTGTGCGCGCGCTTGATGAGGCCGCTGGCCGCCATGCCATCGACTGAGGAGTGGTGCAGCTTGATGAACAAGGCGAATGCACCTTTGGGCATGCCGTCGATCTGGTCCAGGCCTTCGATGATGTAAATCTCCCACAGCGGACGAGTGCGGTCGAGCGGCCGTGAATGCAGGCGCGCGACCTGAATCATCAGCTGACGCCAGTCGCCGGGGTGGGGCAGGGCAATGTGGCGGATATGGAATTCAAGATCGATGTCCGGATCAGCAATCCAATACGGGCGATCAATACCAAACGGCGGCGTTACCAGGCGCTGGCTGAATACCGGGCTGATATGCAGGCGCTTGCGGAAGTGCTCCATCACGTCCTTGACCCGCACCTTGCCGGTAGGCGAGGTGGACGGGTCATAGATGCCGAGCATGGCAACGTGGTTGTACACATTGCCGTGCTCGCTCATCAGGTAAAAATTATCCATGCCGGCGAGTTGTTTCATGGCGGATTCTCTCGCTTAATCGACAAAGGCAACAACGCGTGCCGGCGCGGCGCTGCAACGAGCCAGCTTCATGGGGAAGAAGCCCACCATGAATCCGGACAGCGGCAGTGCGCCCAGGTTGCACATCTGCTGCACGATGAAGGCTTCGCGATCGACGATGGCTTTGTGGCCATCCCAGAGCACCGACTTGTCCTTGGTCTCCTGGTATTTGCGGCCCATGAGGCCGAAGGGCAAGTCCCAACCCACCGCATCGGTGCCGAGAATGGTGGCACCCTGACGGGTCAGGTGCAGCGTGCTGGCGCGGCTCATGCCCGGCTGCTGGAAGAACTGCGGATCGGTCATGGTGTAGGCTTCCTGGCCGGTGCGGATCAGCACCGCCATGCCAGGCTGTATCGTTGTGCCAGTGGCGGCCATGGCGGCATCGAGCATCTCGATGGTGATTTCCTGGCCGAGCTTGGCCCAGGGACGCACGTCGAGCACCATGCCCGGACGATACAGCTCGTCGAGCGCGATGTCGGTGATCGTGCGAGCGGGCTTGCCGGCAATCTTCGAGCCACTGTGCAGGGGCGCATCCACGTGCGTGCCGCAGTGGGTGGACATATCGGTCATTAGCTCGGCACCCCAGCCTTCGCCATCGGGCAGGTCGTCGTGGGTACAGCCCATATAACGGCAGAACTCATCCGCGCCTTTTGCGGCGGGGTGGTAGTACTCGATGGCGGGGGCGACAACGGGTGCGGCACTGGCCAGCGGCGGCGGCAGCTTGGCGCGGTTGTCGGGATCGAGGGTCTGGGTGAGGTCGATAAGGCGGGTCATGCTGAGTCTCCTGAACTGTTGTGGTGGCAACCTTGTAGGCGGTTGTTATTTCGCTCCCGTAATGCTGAGCAC
>CAZFSH010000036.1:12800-14316 GCA_964521935.1 uncultured Propionivibrio sp. | reverse complement strand
GGGTTGGCGTGGTTTTTGGTGATGATGTCGGAATACTTGACCTTCTTTTCGCCGATCTTGTATTCGTTGTAGGGCACATACATTTCCTTCTTGCCGACCAGTTTCCAGTCAAAGCGATCGGGCGCGCCGTTGTAGGCATCGTACTGGTCGGTGAAGCGCAAGCCTTCGGTACCGTCATTCACGGCGTCATAGGCGAGGTCAGGCGCGCGGCGTACGCGGCGCTGGCCGGCGTTGTAGATCCATGCGGAACGTGCTTCTTTCACCAAATCAACCGGCTCATGCACCAAAAATACCGTGCCCACCAGTGTTGCCGGTGCGAGGAAGTAGTTGGTGTAGAAGAAGGACATATTCGGCTGCGGCTTGTCCATGTTCTGGTTGAACACGCGACGCTCTTTGGTGGTGACCTTGAAGTAGTCGCCGTTAGCGCGCGTCGGGAAGTTGGTTTGCTCGCGAATCAAGCCGCCACCCAAGTAGCGAATGTTGTGGTTCCAGATCGCTTCCAGGCCATTTTTGGGGATGGGGAAGGGGGTCGTGGAGCGGTCACGGCCATTGATGCCAAAGCCATTGAGGTCAATTTTGGTCGCTTCGGCTTTGACCGCCTCAGCCACGGCGGCCGGCACAGCAGCGGTGCGGTGCGTCGGGTACACGTTCATTTTGAACGTGCCGTATTTCTTCAGCATGGCCATGGCGCCGGGGGTGAGCTTGTCTTTGTACTGCTCGGCGTTGGCACCGGTGATGGTCAACACCGGCTTTTCACCGGGGAACGGGTCGCAATATTCCACGCCCGGCTTGAAGCAGGCGGGCGGCTTGGTCAGGCCACCGGTGTAGGCGGGAATCGAACCATCCTTGTTGCCGGCCATTTCACCACCCAGGGGTGTGAGGTCTTTGCCCAGACGCGCGGCTTCAGCGTCGGTCAGTTTGGCGATAGCCGAACCGGCGGCACCGCCGAACAGTGCTGCAACAGCCAGAACGAGTGCTCTTTCTTTATAGGTTTTCATCAGTAGTTCCTCTTTGATTAGAACGAGTAGCTGTAAGCCAGTGAGTAGTTGTCACGGTCACGCAAGGCGTCATAGGTGGCGCTGTTGGCGTAGGTCGTGTAGTTCAGGTCGAGGTTGTGCGCCTTGTCCTTGTTTAGACGCAAGGTCAGGCTCAGGGTCTTCTTGCCTTCATTGAGCTGGTTGTCCATTGAGACGCCTTTGACATCATGAGCGAAGAAGATGATGGGCGAAACCGTGATACCCAGATCAAAGGCGTTCGGGTAGTCCAGCTGCGCACGCAGGCGATAACCCCAGGCGAAGTCGGTCATGTAGCCGTCGTTTTTGCAACCGTCTTGATTGAAGCCGGGGCCGAAGGCAGTTTCAGCACACTGTAAACCTGCTGCTCTCGCGCCGGTCAGTGTTCCATAGGTGAGGTATTGCTGACCGTATGACACTGGTGCAATTCCAAACTCGGCGGCACGTCCATAGCGCAAATTGCCCGATTTTTTGTAGTCCGGGAGATTGTTCCATTGGAAGGC
>CAZFSH010000036.1:6725-12700 GCA_964521935.1 uncultured Propionivibrio sp. | reverse complement strand
CATAGCGCAAATTGCCCGATTTTTTGTAGTCCGGGAGATTGTTCCATTGGAAGGCCACTTCTCCTAATACAGTACCGTTGGTCGCTCCAAGCATTGAGGGCAACACGCTAACGCCATTAAGTTGGAGTTGCCACTTGTCAAAACGATCATAGCCCTGCAAGTAACCACCCAAACCAGCTGCCAAAGCTCTTGCACCCGCTGGACCAAATGAAACTGTTGGATTAGTCCCGCCGTCTCTACCAAATGAGCCCGTAGCGGTGGTTAGGTCTGAGGTATTGATTTGAACGGGAACATCTTTCTGCAAGCTTAGTTCGGCACCCCATGAGACGCCTGCGTAGGTGGTCGCTGCGCTCAAGCCGTAGATCTTGATGTCGTCGGGGTATTCAAGAAAACCAACCGTGGTGCCCAGTGTTGTGGATACCGGTAATTGGCCGTGCGCAATTGCATTACGGTAGCTCAGGATGGGGAGGCGCGCGTTGATTTTCATGGCGTAAAGACCGAATTCGGTATCGATAGCATCAACGGGGAAGCGGAATGCCACGCCAAATTGACCGCTGTCGCTGCCTTTACGACCATTACCGAATTGGGCGTAACTTTTTTCCGGTGAAAGAAAGGCTTGCGCGTTTGAGTAGTACGCACCAATTGCGGCAATCATGTTGCAGGCGCCAGCATGGGTAGAGATGTTGATGTCGCCTGCCCAGTAAGTGCCACAACCGTCGACCGATGAGGGTTCCCACTTGGCCTGGTAAAAAGCTTCTACTGATGTGCCGCCATCTAAGCCGATACTGCCCGTGACAGCCCAGATTGGCAGCAGGGCTTCCTTGATTTCGGTGCCCGCACGGCGTAATGCAGCGACGTCAACCGGGGAAATCTGGTTGACGCCCTGAATAAACAAGCTCTCGCCCCAGTTCAGCGCCTGACGGCCAACACGCACTTGCGCGGGGTTCTCGCCAATATCAAACGAGGTGTAGGCATAGGCATCCATCAGTGCCAGCCCGTCAAAGCGGTTTAATAAGGGTGCGCCATCATCCGAAAGAGGTTTGCCGCTAGTAAAGCGATTGGCTTGGTTACCCCAGGCGACATTGCCGTTATTCAACTCGTTGTCGTACCAACCTTTGACACGAACCAAAGCGCCCGTACCCCCTTTGGAGATGCTTAAGTCGCTAATGACTTTGAACATTTCGCTGTAGCGATCGCCCTTGTCATAGTTCATATTGCCGGTTGAACCCTTGGCTTCGCCGGTATATCCGGCACGAGCAGCTTCATAAATTGTTTTAACGGTACCAGCAGGGAAGGACCCGTTGAACCAGGTGCCACCAGCGCCACCCAAAGGGTTGGCGGGGAAAGGGTTAGCGAGGTTATCGGTATATGTAGTTTGCCAGCCCGCACCCACTGCATTCATGCCACTGACCAAGCTCTTGTCACGCCCCTCTGCACGCCAGCTCGACGAGTACGAGACGGTTGTGTTCAGCGAGCCATGCCAGCCGCTCTCGGTATCAAATTCGATGGCCAGCGCTTGGCCGGCACAGATCGAGGCAACTGCCGCGACGATCAGTTTTTGTCGTGTCGACGCGCGAGGCGTCACCTTGCTGTGTTTCATTCGCTTATCTCCTGGTTTTAGCGTGAGGGGTGGAACGGCTTACAAAATCAACTGTTTAGCTACTTTTACGTGCTGCAAATATCCGCGCGCAGGGGTGCCCATAAATGCCTGCGTTTTCAGGCAAAATGGGCCAGTAATGCTGTGTTGGGTGAGTGCTAACGCTTTTCGCGTTGGCTTGAGGTTGCCCTCAGTCTCTCTCCATGTTGTTTTTATTTGTAACTACGGCTTACAGTTTCTTGCGAGTGAGCAACTGGGGCTATCGGAATTCCGCAAATTTCACAATTCGTTGCGCTGCGTTGCGCGGGGTAGTGGAGTTGATCGTGGACTGCGTAAACGTTAAGAGGGTTTTGGTGTGGTGTTGAAATGGGCAGCATGAAATGAGCAACAAGACGCCAGCGGTGACGGTCATTGACCTTGGCGATCCGGCCAATGTCAATGTCGGGCTTGAGCTGATGCAGCAAGACGTGATGCAACTGGAGTCGACCCGGTTCAAGGGGCGGCAGGTGATTGTGCGTCTGGATGGCGGCATCCTGGCCTACTACACCACCAACCTGCGCGTGCGCACGCGCTCGACCTTGCACAAACACCTGCTCGGCTATGTGACCTTTGGCCCGTCGGCCACCGGCAGTGTCAATGGCTTGCCGCTGCGGCCAGACCTCATGCTCGCCGTGCCGCCCTCGCAAGAGGTGGGCTTTGTTGCCGAGCCCGGCTACGAGAGTGTCACCTTTCTGTTGCAGCCGGAGGACATCGCTACCCACTTGGCGATTCGCGATCGGGATCGCAGCTTTCAGGCACCCAGCACCGTGCAAGCCCTCAGCATTGCCAACAGCATTGAGGGCGGCTTGTTTGCCTGGGGCAAGCGCCTGGTGGATGCGGCCATTGTCCAGCCCGAACTGTTTAACGAGGGCATGGCGCAGCGCAGTGCCGCGCAAATTGACCTGATGGAAGCGCTGCTCTCGACCCTCACCACGACCAGCCCACGCAAACCGGTGCGTAGTGAGCGCACCAAACAGGGGCAAAGTGCCATCGTGCGCTTGGCTGAACGCTATGCGCTGGAAAACACTGCCGATCGGCTGTTTGTGACGGACCTCTGTCGGGTAGCTGATGTCAGCGAGCGAACACTGGAATATGCCTTTCGTACGGTAATGGGCATGAGCCCCGTGGCTTACCTGACGCGCTTGCGCTTACATCGGGTGCGCCAGGCCTTGCTGGCGGCCAAGCCGGGCACGACGACGGTGACCACCGAGGCCCTGAATTGGGGGTTCTGGCATTTCGGCGAATTCTCTCGTACCTACAAGGAATGCTTTGCGGAGCTGCCCTCCGACACCTTGCGCGCGGCCTCAGGTGGGGCGTCAGGTGGGGCGTCCAGTTAAAAGGACCGGCACGAACTTTCTGGCGCCGTCCCACAGCGACTGACTTTTACTCAGGACTCCCCCAAGGCGCGGCGTTCGGCCGGGCCGTGAGCCAAGCCGGCAAGTCGCCGGCGGGCATGGGGCGGGCAATGGCGTAGCCTTGCGCCAGATCGCAGCCCAGTTGCAGCAGCTTGTGGCCATGCTCGATTTTTTCGACGCCTTCGGCAATCACCTCATGGCCAAAGGCTTTGGCTAAACCCAACACCCCTTGCAGTATCGCCATGTCTTTGTCGTTGTCGAGCATATCGCGGACAAAGCTTTGGTCGATCTTGATCTGGCTGACGGGCAAGCGCTTGAGATAGGTGAGCGAGGAATAGCCGGTGCCAAAGTCGTCCAGCGCAAAGGGCACGCCAAAGTCGCGGCACTGCCTGATCACGTCGGTGACATGGCGTAAATCTTCGATGGCACTGGTTTCCAGCACTTCCAGCGACAGCTCGCCGGGCTTTATGGTCGGGTGCTGGGTGAAGAGGTATTTCAGCCGTTCGACAAAGTTGCTCTGCTGCAACTGCCGGGCGCCGATGTTGACGCTGACCGTGAGCGTCATGCCGGCTTGATGCCAGGCTTCGAGCTGCTTCAGTGCCGTGGCGATGACCCATTCGCCCAGATCAATCGCCAGGGCGTGGTTTTCCACCACCGAGAGAAACTCCCCCGGCATGAGCAAACCTCGCACCGGATCTTGCCAGCGAATCAAGGCCTCGACGCCGACGACCATGCCGCTGCGCATATTCAGCTTGGGCTGGTAGTGCAGGACAAACTCATCGTTGAGCAAGGCTTTGTGCATGCGCGCGAGATTGGCATGATGGCTGCGAATGCTCAGGTCCATGCTCGAGTCGAAAATGGAGTAGCGATTCTTCCCCGCCAGCTTGGCCTGATACATGGCGTGGTCAGCCTGGCGCAAGAGCTGGTCGGCGTCGACCTCTTCGTTTTGCGGGTAGATGGTGGCGCCCAGGCTCGCCGATACCTGCACGGAAAGTTCATCGATCTTTACTACCTCCGCGGCGGCTTCGAGCAGCCGGCCGAGCATGGGCAGACAGTGCGCCATATCGGGCAAGTCGACCAGTACCGCAACAAATTCGTCGCCGCCAATGCGCGCCAGCGTGTCGCCTTCGCGCAGGGTTTGCTTCATGCGGTTGGCTACCGCCATCAAGAGCTTGTCGCCGATTTCGTGACCATGGCCATCATTGATGATTTTGAACCCATCCAGATCGATGTAGGCCACCACGAGTTTTTGTTGCCGCCGTTGCGTTTGCGCCATGGCTTGTTGCAGGCGGTCGGCAAACAAGGTGCGGTTGGGCAGGGTGGTCAGCAGGTCGTAATGGGCGATGTGCTCCAGCTGGCGCTCGTGCTCCTTGCTTTGGGTGATGTCGGCAAAGAGCGCAACGTAATGTTGCGCTTTGCCATGTTCATCGCGGATGGTGGTGATGGTTTGCCAGGCAACGAACACTTCGCCATTTTTCCGGCAATTGGTGATTTCGCCGTACCAGCTGCCTTTGTCCATCAGGTGTTGCCACATCACGGTATAGAAGTCCTTGCTCTGCATTTTCGAACTGAGCAAGCGCGGGTTGCAGCCCAGCACTTCCTGACGCGCGTAGCCGGTGATGTCGGTGAAGGCATCATTGGTGTCAAGGATGGCGCCATCCGGCGTGGTGATCATGATGGCTTCGCGCGCGTTGGCAAACACGCTGGCGGCGAGACGCAGTTTTTCGTCGGTCTGCTTGCGCGCACTGATGTCGGTCAAGGTCACGCGCAGCCAGCTGGCGGCACGGTCATGGCGCACGCAATCCAGGTGGGCAAAAAAGGTCTGCTCGGGCGTCGTTTGCAACATCAGGTCGCAGGTGTGCAAGCTGTGGCTATTGAGCGAATTTTTCAGCAGCAAGGTCCAGGTCACCAGCGAATCGTTGGCTACCAGCCGGGTAAAGCGTGTGTTGAGCAGTTGCGTGCGTTCGAGGCCCAGCAGGTTTGCCGCCGTCTGGTTGATCTCGACAATCTGACCGCTACCGGTGATGGTGAGATAGCCGACCGGGGCGAAATCGTAGAGGTCGGCGAAACGGTCATGCGCTTGTTCCAAGGCTGCGTGCATCAGGCGCAGTGACTCGTTCTGCATCTCCAGCTCGATTTGATGCACTTGCAAATCATGCAGCAGGCGCAAGGCATCGGCATCGGTCGCCGGGGGCGGCTTGGCCTCGCGGGCTAGCTGTGCTTCAGCCCTGGCGCGCAAGCTGGCTTGGTCGTGGGTGATATTGGTCAGGGGCATGGTGTTCAGCCTTTTCTCAAACGTAGTTCTGCTTCCAGTTTTTTGATTTCGGTGACGTCGGTAAAGGTCACCACCACGCCATCGATCACATTGTCTTGCGTGCGGTAGGGCATGATGCGTACGCGGTAGTGGCGCCCGTCGTGGGTGCCGGCGATGGTTTCGCAAAACACCAGCGTACGCATCACTTCCAGGGCGTCGGCATGCAGTTGCGGATAGTCGAGGTCGGTCACCACATGCGCCAGCGGCCGGCCGATGTCGCTGGGAATGAGCTTGAACAATTGCGTGGCATAGGTGGTGTAACGGCGCAGCAGCATGCCGTTGTCGAGAAAGATGGTGGCAATCTCGGTGCTGTTGAGCAGGTTGGACATGTCGTTACGCACCCAGGTCAAGTCGTCGACCTTGGATTGCAGCTCGGCGTTCACCGTTTGCAGCTCTTCATTGATTGACTGCAACTCTTCTTTGGAGGTGGTCAGTTCTTCATTGGTCGATTGCAGTTCTTCGTTGGTCGATTGCAATTCTTCATTGCTGGACTTGAGCTCTTCAAGCGCGCTGTGCATTTCTTCGTGAGCGACCAGCAGGGCTTCGCGCACCTGCGCTATTTCGTTCTGCAAGGCGGTGGTGGCGTCGGTGGTGGCGTCGGTGGTGGCATCGCTCGCGGCATTTTTGGCGAGACGGCGACGCTTCGCCGGCGTCGGCAGGTCTTTGAAGA
>CAZFSH010000036.1:0-6625 GCA_964521935.1 uncultured Propionivibrio sp. | reverse complement strand
GCGGCATTTTTGGCGAGACGGCGACGCTTCGCCGGCGTCGGCAGGTCTTTGAAGACGATCAGCACTTGCCCACGCAAGGCCTCTGGCTTGCTCAGTCCTTGCACGACCAGATCGACCCGCTGCACGCCGCCTTCGCTTTCGATGGCGACGTTTTTGATCTGCACCGGACTCTCTTCGCTGATCGCTTTGCGTACCACGCCGGCGAGTGCTTCACGCAGGCCGTTGCGCGCCATGGCGTGTATGTTGATGTTGGTCTTGCCCACCGCTGGCTCCAGATATTTGCCGGTGCGGCCGCTGATATAGAGAATGTCGCCTTCGCTATTGACCAGCACGGCGGCCGGTGCCCAGGTTTGCTGTATCAGTTGGTCGGTGAGCTGGCCGATATTTTCGTTGCGCTCAAGCTGGGCGCCGTCATTCCCAAGGTTGCCAAGCAGGCGGTCAGCAGGGAGTTTTCCGGGAAAGTGTAGGGGCAGCACGCCTTGATCCGTTTGGTTCATTTGGTCCTGATTGATACGCCGGAACAGGCGCAGCTTGCTGTTGGGCGAGGTGAAAAGGTGGCCAAAATTGCCCACGCTTTCCGCACTGCCCAGCAGCAGCAAGCCGTCGCGATTGAGCGAGTAATAAAACAAGGGCAGTAGCTTTTTTTGTAGCTGCGCGCCAAAGTAGATCAGCAGGTTACGGCAGCTGAGCATGTCCAGCTTGGTGAAGGGCGGGTCGGAGATGATGTTTTGCGGTGCGAACACCAGCATGTCGCGGATGTCTTTGTTGATGCGATAGCCGCCGCTTTCCTCACGCACAAAATAGCGCGCCAGCCGTTCTGCGCTGACATCGGCGGTGATGTTTTCCGGGTAGCTGCCTTTGCGCGCCACTTGTATGGCTTCGGCGTCGAGATCGGTGGCGTAAATTTTCACCCTGAAGTCGTTTGCGTTGGCTTGCTGCGCAATGGCTTCTTTGAAGACGATGGCGAGTGAATAGGCTTCTTCACCGGTGGAGCACGCGGGCACCCAGACGCGCAAGGTTTTGCCTTCGGGGTAATGCGCCAGCAGCTCAGGCAATGCTGTGCTCAGCAGGTAAGTCCAGACGTCCGGATCGCGGAAAAAACTGGTGACGCCAATCAGCAGTTCGCGAAACAGCAGGTCCAGCTCATGCGGGTTGGTGGCCAAATGGCTGATGTAGTCATCGATCGTGGGCAGTTGATGCACGGCCATGCGCCGCTCGATGCGCCGATAGAGCGTATTGGTTTTGTAGAGTGCAAAGTCGTTGCCACTATGTTTGCGCAGCAGGATGATCACGCGGTCCAGCGCATTGAGCGAGTCGGTTTCGCTGGGGGCTTCCATTTGCGTCACGGTGTGGCTGTGCAGCGGGTGGCGCAGGTAACTGACAATGCGTTCGGGCAGGGCATCAGCATTGGCGACAATATCGGCGAGGCCGGCATCAATGGCACTGCGCGGCATGCTGTCAGCCTGGGCATTAGCGGGGTCTTGCGCCAGCGTCAGGCCTGATTTTTCCTTGATCGCGCGCAGCCCGAAAACCCCATCCGAGCCCATGCCGGAAAGAATTACCGCGATCGCGTGCTCCTTGCACTCTTCGGCCAGTGAGCGCAAAAAGAAGTCGATCGGCAGACGCAAGCCGCGCGGCGTCATTGGTTCGTGCAGATGCAGCTTTCCGTGGCGCAACGATAAGTCTTTGTTCGGCGGAATTACGAATATCTGGTTGGGTTCGACGACCAATCCTTCGCTGGCCTCGGTGACTGGCATGGTGGTGAAGCGGCGTAGCAACTCGGGCAGGGCGCTGGCGTGCTCCGGTGATAAATGTTGGATCACCACAAAGGCGATGCCTGCATCCGCGGGCACATGCGTGAAGAACTGCTCAAGGGCTTCCAGCCCACCAGCCGAGCAGCCGATGCCGGCGATAGCAAAACCGCGATGGAGGGGAGTCATAGGGTTATGTGCTTTATTGGTCTCTCACCGCGCTCGACGAGCGCAAGGGCTGAGAGTGTTTCTTCACAAGCCTAATCCTTGTTGAAGGGAATAGCCATGAATAGTTTGAGGAATAGTGGACGGATTTGCTGCGTTAATTGCCGTGCGAGTCGCTGTGAAGCCCCGTGTTGGGTGGTGCGGTGCTACCGCCGTTTTTTATTCGCTGGCTATTCCCGCCAATCGGCGCATGCTATCCGTGTCGGCGCTTCAACGTAAGCATCGGTTATGGCCTCGACCATACTCACCAAGGAAACCGCCATGCGCCATCCACAAACACTGCTATTCCCCGACGTGGCTACGCCACAGACCTTGATCGTCGAGACCTTGATGCCCTACGGTGTCGTGGCGAAAGCCATCTTCGTCAAGGCCAACGGCTTGCCAGCGTACAACCTGGCCATGGGCTTGACCAGTCCGGTGATCAGCCTTGGTGACGCTGCACCGCTGAATGGCGTTGATTCGTCGCTCAGGCCATAGCCATGTCTTCATCGTGGTGGCTGGACCTACTGCCGGCCGAGTCTGCCGATAGTGCAGCCGAAAGACCACGCTGCGACCTGACTTGTGGCTTGACCTCAGCCGAGGCGCAAGCGCGGCTGGCGCGTTTGGGGCCAAATTTGCTGCGCACGGCGCACCAGCGCTCCTTGCTGATCCAGTATCTGGCTCGCTTCAAAAACCCCTTGGTGCTGACCCTATTGTTCGCTAGCGCGGTGTCGGCGGGTACCGGTGAGCTGACCAATTTCATCATCATCAGCGGCATTGTCCTGCTCAGCGTCACGCTCGATTTTGTCCAGGAATACCGGGCCAATGCCGCAGCCGACGCGCTGCGCCAGTCCGTGGCCGTGCAGACGAGAGTGTTGCGTGATGGTCAAGAACAGCCGCTGTCACCGGCGGACGTCGTGCCCGGTGATGTGGTGCTTCTCGTCGCCGGCGATCTGGTGCCTGCCGATGCGCGGGTGCTGGATGCGCAGGATCTCTTTGTCAAGCAAGCGCTCTTGACCGGCGAGTCTTACCCGGTGGAAAAGCGTCCGGGCAACTTGCCCACGAGCGCGAGCGATCTGCAGGAGGCGAGCAATGCGGTGTTCATGGGCACCTCGGTGATCAGTGGCAGCGCCCGCGTCCTCGTCGTTAAAACCGGTACCGAGACGGCGCTTGGCGCCGTTTCCGTTAGCATCGCGCAGGACGCGCCGCCGACTTCGTTTGAACTCGGTACACGCCGGTTTGGCATGCTGATCATGCGCCTGACCGTCATGATGGTGCTGTTTGTGTTGCTGGTGAATACCTGGTTTCACAAACCCCTGCTCGATTCGTTTCTGTTTGCCGTAGCGCTGGCCGTAGGCCTCACGCCCGAGTTGCTGCCCATGGTGGTGTCGGTCACTTTGGCACGTGGCGCCATGCGTATGGCTACGCAGCACATGATCGTCAAACGCTTGTCGGCGATTCAGGATCTCGGTTCGATGGACGTGTTGTGCACCGACAAAACCGGCACGCTCACTGAAGCCAAAATCCTCCTGGAGCGCCACGTTGACGCCGTCGGCAAGGCCAGCGAGCGAGTGCTGGAGTTGGCGTATATCAACAGCTTTTTTGAGAGCGGGCTGAAGACGCCACTCGACGAAGCGATTCTTGATCATCAGCACATCGATGTCGCCGCATGGCAAAAAATTGACGAAGTGCCCTTTGATTTCGAGCGCCGTTGCGTGTCGGTGCTGGTGGACAGGCAGACGGAACGCTGGCTGGTGGTGAAAGGCGCTGCCGACGCCATCGTCGACTTATGTACCCATTACGAATGCGACGAAAGTGACGAAAGCGAAGACGGTGCGTCTGGACAACAGCCCATCGATGCCGCGCAGCTGACGGCGATTCGCGCGCAATACCATGCCCTTGAAGCGCAAGGCTTTCGCGTGCTGGGCATTGCCTGGCGTCCGGTGCCGCTGGATCACCCGCATGCCTTGGTGGGTGATGAGACGGAATTGGTGCTGGCTGGCTTTGCCGCCTTTCTCGACCCACCCAAGCGCAGTGCCGCCTCAGCACTGGAGGCCCTTAGGCGTGCGGGTGTCGCGATAAAAATCGTGACCGGTGATAGCGATCTGGTGACGCGCCATGTCTGTGCGCAGTTGCATATTCCGGTTATCGGCGTGCTCACCGGCAAAGACATCGACCCCCTTGATGATCCGACCTTGCAGGCACGGGTGGAAACCGCCAACTTGTTTTGTCGCGTTAATCCCGCGCAGAAAAATCGCGTGATACAGGCTTTGCGCGCGCGCGGCCACGTGGTCGGTTATCTGGGCGATGGGATCAATGATGCGCCTTCACTGCATTCGGCTGACGTGGGTTTGTCGGTGGATTCGGCGGTCGATGTGGCCAAAGAAGCGGCCGACATGATCCTGCTCAAGCACGATCTGCATGTGCTCAGTGCCGGGGTGATGGAAGGGCGGCGCACCTTTGGCAACATCATGAAATACATCATGATGGGCACCAGTTCCAACTTCGGCAATATGTTCAGCATGGCGGCCGCGGCGTTCTTTTTACCGTTCCTGCCGATGTTGCCGACACAGATTTTGCTCAACAATATTCTTTACGACTTATCCGAAATTCCCATTCCGCTGGACAAGGTCGATGACGCCGAGCTGGCGCGCCCCCGCGCGCTGGATTTAGGCTTTATCCGCAACTTCATGCTGGTGATCGGATCGATCAGTTCGCTGTTTGATCTGGCCACGTTCTATGTGCTGCTAAGGGTTCTCGATGCCGATGCGGCCTTGTTCCAGACCGGCTGGTTTGTCGAGTCATTGTGCACACAAGTGCTGGTCATTTTCATCATTCGCACCCGCGGCAGCCCGCTGCAAAGTCGGCCGCATCCGCTCCTGGTGATTACCTCGCTTGTTGTGGTGTTGCTGGCCGTGGTGTTGCCGCTGACGCCGCTTGGCGTGCATTTTGGGTTCGTGCCGCTACCAGGAAAGTTCTACGCCTTGCTGGGCGCGATGGTGCTGGCCTACCTGGTGGTGGTCGAGTGGATCAAGCGCCTGTTTTATCGCCAATAAGGCTTGCCCATGGCGCACTCAACTACGCCTAACTCAGCGCGATAACCAGCCATACACCGTGCGCAGCAGCGGTTGTGGTGAGAGGCCGGCGAGGGTTTTCATCAGCGCAAACTTCCAGCCTACGGCTTTGTGTGTGGGGCCGCCCTGCGCTTGTTGCCAGATCGTGGCGGCGACATCTTCCGGAGCCAGATCAACGCCAAGGCGCTTGAGCACCGGTGGCTGGCAGGTTTGGTCGCGCACCATGGGCGTATTGACGAAAGGCGGCATCAGGTCGCTGACGCGGATGCCATGCGCCGCCCATTCGATTTCCAGCGCTTCGGTCAGGCCACGCACGGCAAATTTGGAGGCGGAATAGCTGGCAAAGTCGGGCGTGCCATATACCGCCGAGGCCGAGCAGAGGCTGATCACCTGCGCACCAGGGCGGCCCTTGAGCAGCGGAAAGGCGGCGAGCAGGCAATTCAGGTTGCCAATGACATTGATCTCGATCGTGCGCCGATGTTGCTCTGCCGACAGGTCGGTAAACGTGCCGATGATCAGCACACCGTGCGAGAGCACCAGCAGATCAAAGGCACCAAAGCCGCTGATGGCCTTTGTCGTGGCGGCGTAATCGGTCACGTCGGCACTGGCGCAGTAGGGCGGCGTGGGCAGCGCGGGGAGCAACGCCGCGGTGGCCTGCAGCGCCTGTGCGTCACGATCCACCAAGCCGATCTCCCACCCAGCGGCGGCAAAGCGTTGAGCGGTGGCACGGCCAATGCCGGAACCGGCACCGGTGATCAATAGGCGTGGCATGAGCAATCCTTTGCGGTAAGCGGGTAAGGCGCGCGGGTAGTGGTGGATAGTGGTCTTAGCGATCTTCCCGGGTATGCCACACCCGTAAAATTGTTAAAACGTCTTTTGTTACCTCATAGCGTATTTCGTATTTTTCAACAACCCAGCGGCGGACATCGCGCGGTGAGTAGCCACGTAGCGGCGAGCCAATGCCTGGCTGATCGAGCAGTAACTCAGGCGCATCTACCAGTGCCTGAATGGCGCGAGCTGCTGCACCCGGATTCCTGTGCGCCAGAAAGTTGTAAAGCCGTGGTAAATCGTCACGCTCTGCTTCTTCTGCCCACTCTAGGCGCATCATTTCAAGGTAGCCGCCCAGGCTTTCACCTTGGAATGGGGGACCGTACGCCCCTCATCGACGGAGGCCAGTGCTTCACGCGTCATTCGATCACGCTCATCTTCTTGACTTAGCCATGCGTCTAGCGCCTGGCGCATGATCCAGCCGCGTGAGCGATCGAGTTCCGCTGCGCGTTGATCAATGCGTTCTGCCAAAGGCAGTGGAACGTGTGCTGTCAGTACCTTGGTTTCCACTGCGTGCGCCATGGCATGCCTTTCGGTTATTGGAGGTGATTAAGGGTGATTTTATCTTTAAACCGGAGTGGTTCAAAAACCCAAGAAAATGGCGGTCTTTGCTTTCCCTCGCTACACATAGTTAATGCCGCCGTCCCACAGCGGCTGACTTTTGCGTCGCTGGTGTCGCTGACTCGGATCAGGTGGCCGAGTAGCCGGTCAAGACTTTGAACAGCTTGGTGTAGTGGTTGGGTAGCAAGCGACTGAGCCAGAAGGTCG
>CAZFSH010000035.1:0-14399 GCA_964521935.1 uncultured Propionivibrio sp. | reverse complement strand
CCCTTGCCCTTGAAGAAAATCTTCTCTCCCTGAGCGACCAGTTCTTTGTTGGCGCTGGCAACCGGAGTCGGCTTTTGTGCGGCGAAATAGGCACCGATATCGGCCATGTCTACATCCGCAACCGACTGCGCCATGGGTGACATGGATTCATTCACGCGACGACCGGCTTTGAAATCATGTAGCGATTTGACGATGTATTCCGGCACCTGGCCGGCCAGCTTCGGGGCTTTTACTGCGGCATAAATTTCCGGGCCGACATTGCCATCAGGACCATGACAACCACCACAGGCGGCAGCTTTGGCCTGGCCGGCCTCGGGGTTGCCGGCTGCGCCGGAAACAGAAGTCAAGGCTGCGCAGACGAGCGCTGCCAGCAGGTGTTTGGTCGCCATGAAAGTGTGTTCTCCCGGTCAAATTCTGAATTTATCGGCGGCGGTTGCGCAATTCAGGGAAGCTTGGAATAATCCGCCGCGTTTGATGTAAATCAAATCTGCATCAATTATGTTTTAACATCGAACAACTGGCAACCGGCGTGGCAAATATTTGCCAGCAGGAATAAACAGAATACGCAGACAAGACTCAGGGGGAGATTCGCATGGCGCACCACGCCCAGCACGACCACGCCAACCATGGCGCTCATGGAGACCATGGCGATCATCACGCTGGCGATCACGGCCACGCGCATTGGGATACCAGCATCTGGCCCTTTGTCATCAGCTTTGGCATCCTGTTTCTTGCCATCGCCTTCTCCTACAAGTTCGTTTACCACAACGGCTTTGCGGCCATTTTGTCGCTCGGTTTGGCTGTGCCGATGATCCTTGCCGGTATTGCTGGTTGGGCCAGCGAGGCGATGGGTAAGGGCGAGGGCTATTCCTACTCGGCCATGGGCTGGTTCATTCTTGCCGAAGCGATGATTTTCGTATCGTTCTTCGTTGGCTACTGGTACACCAGACTGCATGCCGATGTCTGGCCGCCTGCCGGGACGATCGAGCTACCGCGTCTGATGCCTATCGTCATGACGGTTGTGCTGGTTGCTTCGTCGCTGACCATTCACTACGCCGAACACTTGCTGCATCAGGGCAATAAGGCCGGCTTCAAGCTGTGGTATCTCATCACCATCGTTTTGGGCACGATCTTCCTTGGCATGTCAGCTCAGGAATGGTCGCACTTGATCCATGAAGGCTTCACCATCAGCACTAACGCTTTCTCGACCATCTTTTTCTCGGTGACGGGCCTGCACGGCTCACACGTGGTGGTTGGCCTGGTCCTCTTCCTGGTTGGCTTGCCCTCGGTTTTCCGTGGCGAGATTGACGAAGGCTTCATGCGTACAGCAGGTCTGTACTGGCACTTTGTGGACATCATTTGGTTCTTCGTCGTTTCACAGATTTACTACTGGTAATCACGGCGCTGACGGCCGGGTTGGCAACAACGGCGCACGCCGTTAGCGAACCCAGCCGGAGCAGCGTTATTGATCCGTCGGTGATGCAGATTGACGAGCCGCGCTTTCTGGGCAACCGGCTGCGCGGCGAAACGGTACTGACGGATGCAGCAGGTAATGATTTCAAGGTTGGCGAGTTACTGGGTAAGCCGCTGATTTTGTTGTTGTCGTATTACGGGTGTGACGGTAGTTGCCCGACCATGAACCGCGAACTCGCCGGGGTATTGGCAAGCGTTGAGCGATTCAAGTTGGGCAAGGACTACCGGGTGTTGACGGTGTCGTTTGATCAGCGTGACACGCCGGCGCAGGCAAGTAAGTTTCTCGCCGAAGCCGCGGGGGTGCCGGAGGCGATGCAATCCGTGCCGGGTGGCTGGCGCCACGCTATCGTCAAGACCGGGGATGTGCAAGGATTTGCTGGAGAAGTGGGTTTCCGCTTTTTCTGGTCGGATGCAGCCAAGGCATTTCTGCACCCGAACGTGTTGGTGTTTTTGACGCCGGAAGGACGTGTTGCCCGCTACATTTACGGCACGCGAATGGATGCAGAGGCAATTAAGTTGGCACTGATTGATGCGGACTGGGAGCGTATCACCTCCACGACAGCAGTGTTCGACAGCATGACCGGTGCTTGCTACAGCTACAACTATGCTGAGGGCAGATACCAGCTGAATTACTCGCTGCTGGCGGGCGTTGGCTCCCTGATATTCGGGGTGACGTTGATGCTGCTGGGGGCTGTGTTGTACCGCAGGAAGATGGCAAGAAAAAACGTGGTGACGTAAAGTCAAGGTTCAGGATTCGGATCAAGGGGGAGCGAATGATTAAATCGACAAAGGTGGCACGTGCAGGCATCGCCGGCATAGCATCAATGGTCGGCGTAGCCAGTGTTTGGGCGAGCGAGGTAACGGCCGAGGCCGCTACGGAGGCCGTGGTCAAGATCAATGATCCGGCTAAGGGTTGGGATACGCTCTGGGACCACGTTATTCGTGACATCACCATCATCGGCGTACTTTTCGCGCTGGTAACGGCGTGGTTCATCTGGCAGTCGCGGCGTCGTCCGGGCAACGAAGTGGGTGCGTCGCCGAAGCTTTCACCCGCGGCGGCGGTGGCCTGGGTGGTGGTACCCGTTTTCGTGTTCCTCTCGATCGACTTGTACACTGCGGCCAATGGCTGGGTACTGTGGAACCACTATCGGGATGTGCCAGCCAACCGGGTAGAGATCAAGCTTGAAGCCGGCATGTACAGTTGGGATTACACCTATCCCAATGGTGTGCGCACCCAGAACGAACTGATCGTCGCTGCCGGTACCCCGGTGGTACTGCGCATGACCAGCCGTGACACCTTGCACAGCCACTACATTCCGGACTTCCGCGTCAAGGAAGACTCGATGCCGGGGCGCGTGACTTACCTGTGGTTCAATCCGACCAAGCCGGGTGAGCACATCGTCACCTGCGCCGAATACTGCGGCGTCATGCATGGCTACATGGCGGGCCGCGTCATTGTCAAATCGGCCGAGGACTACGCAGCCTGGATGAAGCAGGAAGAAGTCAAGCTCGCGGCTGACGCGCCGGCTCCAGCTGTCGTCGCCAATGCGGCAGCAAGCAAGGCGGCCAAGCTCACCGCCAAGAAGATCTGAACCAAGGAAACAGACCATGAATCTCAAGGAATGGATATTTACCACTGACCATAAGCGCGTCGGGATTCTTTACCTGATTGGCTCAATTTTGGCTTTTGGCATCGCTGGCATCATGGCGCTTCTGATGCGCGCCGAGCTCTCCACCGTCGGGCCAACAATCACGAGCAATCCTTCAACGTATAACGTCTGGTTGTATACCCACGGTGCAGTCATGATTCTTGGCTTCCAGATTCCGGCGCTGACCGGTTTCTTTGCCAATTACTGCATTCCGCTCATGATTGGTGCCAAAGACGTTGCTTTCCCGCGCGTTAACGCCCTGTCGGTATGGCTGTTTTATGTGGGCGTGATTCTCGCCTGCCTGACCTTCTTCGTGCCCGATCCGCCAGATGTCATGTGGACCGGCTACCCCCCCTACTCGGAAATCACTACCGGCAACACGGCGCTGTATTCCTTCACCGTGCTGATTCTGGGTTTCGCCTCCATCATCGGTGGCGTTAACTTCCTGACTACCGTGGCTTACATGCGTGCGCCCGGCCTGACACTGAACAAGCTCAATATTTTCGTCTGGTGTACGCTGGGTGCTTTCGTGTTGCAGCTGATTTTTGTCCCGGTTCTGGGAACGGCGGTGACCTTGCTGTCGCTCGATAAATACCTGGGGACGCACTTCTTCGATCCGACCAATGGTGGTGATGTGCTGACGTATCAGAACCTGTTCTGGTTCTACTCACACCCGGCGGTTTATGTGATCTTCCTGCCCTTCATCGGCGTGGTGTATGAGATCATCGCGGCGCATGCCAAGAACATGGTCTTCAACTACAAGATGGTGGTCTACGGCGGCGTCGGTGGCATTCTGGCGCTCTCTGGCGTCGTGTGGGTGCATCACCTTTATGTCTCGGGCATGGCCGACTGGCTGCGCATCGGACAGATGATCACGACCCTGCTGATCTCTATCCCCGTCGGCTTGATGGTGATTGGTCTGGTCGGCACCCTGTATAAAGGTTCCATCGCCTTTACCACGCCGATGATGTATGCCTTGGGCGTCGTGTTCTTGTTCCTGATCGGTGGCCTCACTGGGGTACCGCTGGCCTTGCCCTCGCTCACCATTGGCGTTTCGGATACCTACTATGTGGTTGGTCACTTCCACTATGTGATGGCCGTGGCGGGTACGTTCTCCATTTTTGGCGGCGTCTATCACTGGTTCCCCAAAGTAACCGGCAAGATGTACAACGAAACCTGGGGCAAGATTGGTTTCTGGCTCACCTTCGTTGGCGTCAATATCACCTTCTGGACCATGATGGATGTGGGCGTCAAAGGCATGCCGCGTCGTTACTACGACTACTCCCATTTCCCTCAGTTTGAGTCAGCGCACCAGCTGATGACGCTCGGCGGAGTGATTCTCGGCATCGGTTTTGTCATCGCCATTCTGAACTGGATCATGGGTGCGCGAAATGGCGCACCGGCAGGCAACAATCCCTGGGGCTCGCCCTCGCTGGAATGGAGCACCGTCTCGCCGCCGCCACATGGCAACTGGCCGACACCGCCTTCCGTTTCGGAGGACTGGCATCCCTACGGTTTCAAGAAAGATTAAAACGCCAACGCGCGTTAGCTCCCGCCCCGGCTTGCCGGGGCGTTTTTCTTGGTAGATCGATATGAAAAAGCCCGGTATCGAAACGCTGCTCATAGCAGGTTTGCTGCTCATGATTATTGGCGCTTGGCTGATGGTGAAGCATTACCGTCATGGACCAGCGCCAGCCGGTGAGCTCAAGACAGTCACCGAATTTCATGACGATAAACCGCTGCCGGCCTTTCAGTTATCCGGCCCGAAAGGTGTGTTTACCACTGCTGATCTCGCCGGCCAATGGAGTTTTATGTTCTTCGGCTACACCCAGTGCCCGGATGTCTGCCCGACGGCCTTGACACTGATGAAAACGCTCAAGACACGTGTGAGCGCCGTCTCACCGCGACTGACTTTTCAGACCATACTGGTGTCGGTCGATCCGAAGCGCGATACCCGTGAGCTGCTTGATCAGTATCTGGCTGCGTTCGATCCGGCATTCATCGGCCTGCGTGGCGATGATGCGGCGCTGCAACCGCTACTCAAGGATCTGGGCGTCTATTTTCAGCGGAATGAGCAGCCGTCGCCGACGTCTGCATCCGGGCAAATGCCTACACCCACAGCGAAGCCCCCCCACGTGCATGCGGATGGCCATGCGCATGAGCATGGCGCGGACAATTACAGCGTTGACCACTCGGCCGCCATTTACTTGATTGACCCACAAGGCCGGCTGGCTGCCGTGTTCTCGCCACCGCAGCAGGCAGACACGATGGCAGCAGATTTTCAGCGCATCGCCAGTTCGCGCTGAGGCGCTATGCCGGCTGGCGGCGCATGGCGCGCAGACAAACCAGCACGAACATGATGCCGCCAATGATCGCAATCAGCCCTCCCAGCCCCATCATGCCCATGCCGATTTTCTGCGGCAGCGAGGTGAGCACCTGCTCCGCCCCGGCTACTTTGCGTTGTACGCCATAACCGCCGGACCAGGCTAAGCCGAGGATATGAATCAGTTGTCCGCCTCCGTAAACATAGGGCTGGAGGCGGGCCATTTTCCCTTCGGCGCTTGCGAATCCGAGTTTGGGTAGCAGCACATAGCTCAATCCCATGAAGGCTAGCGTAACGCCGACTATCGAGCCGTGATAATGCGCTGGAATCACTACATTGACCCCTTTGATCAAATAGGCCAGCGCGCCGCCTACGGCAAAAAGTAGCATCGATGCCATGAAAGCGGACTTGGCGGGTGAGGTCACAGCGCGCGCTTGCCAGAGTGCGGCAGCAGCAAAGACCCCCAGCGGCAGCATGAGTGGATGGCCTGACTCCATGAGGCGCGCGAAGTGAGCCATGTGAAAGGGCGAGCCAACCGGCCAGTTCAGGTAAATCAACGGGACCGCGAGCAAGGGCAAGGCCGCCACCATAAACAGCCACGATGCCAGTCGCGGTTTGACCGCCGGGGCATGACCCACTTCGTCAGCGAGCCAGAACCACGCCAGCATGACCATCAGCGCGTGCTGAAACTGCAAGGCATGACCGCCACCCCAGAACACCACCTCCCAGTAATACTGGGCCTGATCGTCAGCAACATCCGGCGCATGGTTGAGCGAAACCAGAACGCAGACGATTGCCGTCATGCCAGCAACGGCTGCCAGCAGCGCAGCTACACGCAGGGTGGTTTCGCCAGGCGCCGTACCACAGCGACTGATTTTTTCTGGGATTGTCAGCAGCGCGCGCGCACTGGTGAGCGCAAAGCCGGCGCCGGCGAGTGCCAGCCCGGCAAAAAATAGTGGCTGTTGCAAGACGGGGATGTAGTTGTTCAGCAGGGGCTGAGCGGCCGGGAAGAAAGGGGACACCGTGACCAGCGCTGTGCCCAGTGCGGCAAGCACGAAACCCAGTTTGCCCAGGCGCAAAAAGCGTGCACTGCCGGCGATGCTCCAGATCATGGAGGCAAAGGCCATGAACCAGATCAACACAGACAGATCCACATGCACCACCAGTGCGGAACGAAAAAAATCGCGCAACGGAAACACATGCTGCATCCCCGGGGTCCGCGACAGCACCAGTAGGATGGCCAGCACTCCGGAACCAATCAGTGCCGCTACGCCGAGCGATAGCCAGGAGCGTGCCAATGGTCGATTGACGCGCGCGTCGGCATCATCAAGGGAAAGTTGAAACACAGGAGCAATGGCCATGGCGATGCACAATCGAGAAGGAGCCGAAGGGGGCCGTGCATCCGTTGATCAGTCAGCAAAGCCCCTTGTTAAGCAAGGATATTTTGCAGGCGATCTTCGGGCGTCGGCGACGGGGCGGCAAGTATAAGCGTGATAAACTTTCTCTCATTCCCCGCACTTCATTCCTTCGCGTGAAAGCATCTGCCTTGACGCTGCAAAGCACCTCTCATCGCCTGCAGCAATACTTCGCCCTGACCAAGCCGCGCGTCATTTCACTGATCGTGTTTTGCGCAGTGATCGGCATGTTTCTCGCTGTTCCGGGGATGGTCCCGTGGCGCGTCCTGTGGGCGGGTACGCTGGGCATTGCTCTGGTCGCCGGGGCGGCTGCTGCCGTCAACTGCCTGATCGAACAAAAACTGGATGCACTGATGGCGCGTACCCGTGGCCGGCCGCTGGTGTTGGGTGAGGTCAACTCCACGGAAACACTGCTTCTCTCCGGTGCACTGGGCGGCATTGGTTTGTCGCTGCTGTATCACTTCGTCAACCCCTATACGATGTGGCTGACCTTCGCGACCTTTGTCGGCTATGCCGTCATTTACACGGTTTTTCTCAAACCCAACACCTCGCAAAACATCGTGATTGGCGGCGCTTCCGGTGCCATGCCGCCGGTGCTTGGCTGGGCGGCCGTGACCGGCGAAACTCCCGGACAGGCGTGGATGTTGTTTTTGATTATTTTTGTCTGGACGCCGCCGCATTTCTGGTCACTCGCGCTTTATCGCGCCAAGGAATATGCAGCGGCCGGCATTCCCATGCTGCCCGTCACGCATGGCGCCGAATACACGCGCCGCCACGTTTTTCTCTACACCGTTGGCTTGACGCTGGTGACGCTGGTGCCGTTCATGATCGGCATGTGCAGCTGGTTTTATCTGGTCAGTGCGATCATCCTGGACGCCATCTTTCTGGGTTATGCCTGGCTGGTCTGGCGGCACTATTCGGACGATACCGCACGTAAGTCCTTCCGCTGGTCGATCGCTTATTTGTCCTTCCTGTTCGCGGCCTTGCTCATTGATCATTACCTGCCATTTTGAGCATGCGTAGCCTGTTGGTTATCTGGCTGGCCGCTGCGTGCCTGGCAGGCTGTCAGCCTGATGGTGGGGCCGGTAGCAAATTGGGCGGTAAGGCATTTAATTCGGCCGACTTGACGGGCTCCAACATCAAGAGCACCCTGGCGCTGACCGATCACATGGGCAAGCCCCGCCAGCTGAGCGATTTCGCCGGCCATGTCGTGATCGTTTTCTTTGGTTATACCCAGTGTCCGGATGTCTGCCCGACCAATATGAATACGCTGCGCCAGGTAGTCGATCAACTGGGCGACGATGCCAAGCGGCTACAAGTCATTTTTGTCACCCTCGACCCGGCGCGAGACACGCAGGAGCTCCTGGCGCAATACGTTCCAAACTTTCATCCCAGCTTCATCGGCCTATACGGCAGCAAGGAAAGAACGGCCGCCGTGGCTAGCGAGTTTCATGTTTTCTATCGTGAGCAAGCCGGTGCGACGGCGGGCACCTATACGATTGATCATAGCGCCGGCAGTTACGTGTTCGATCCGCAAGGTCGTCTGCGGCTATACCTCAAACATGGCAACGCGCCAGAGCGCATTGCCGCGGATATTCGCCGCCTGCTTCATGGCGAATAGGCGTTAGCGTTGCGCGGCTCGCCAGTCGTCCAGGCTGGCGTAAATCTGGGACTCGCCGATCTTTTGCACGATTCCGGCTTTGACCAGTTTGGCATGCACGTTCGGCCGCACCTCACACAGTGCCACCCGCGCATGGGTGCGTTGAAAATCGTCAATCAGCTCACTAAGGGCTTCCAGGCCGGTCGCATCCATGAACGGCACTCGCCCCATGCGTAGCAGCACCACCTGAGCCGGATCGCGGATGGTCGACAGCGTGTTCTGCAATTTCTCGGCTGCGCCAAAGAAGAACGGACCATCAATGCTGTAGATCAGCGCACGTCCGGCGTTGGCACGATTGCCCGGTTCGCCGCTACCATCACCGGGGCTGGCGATAGCTTCTTCTTGTATCTCCACCGATTCGGCCATGCGGTGCATGAACAGCAGTGACGCGAGCATGACGCCAACATTTACCGCGATCACCAGGTCGGCCAACACGGTGAGGCTGAAGGTAATGATCAGAATAGCGACATCGCCACGTGGTGCTGTGCGCACCAGGCGCACAAAGTGCTGCAGTTCACCCATATTCCACGCCACGACAAACAGGATCGCCGCCAGTGCGCATAAGGGGATGTCACTGGCCAGCGGTGCCGCTACCAGAATGATTGCCAACAGCGTTAACGCATGCACGATGCCGGCAACGGGGCTACTGGCGCCATTGCGCACATTGGTCGCCGTCCGCGCAATGGCGCCTGTCGCGGCGAAGCCACCAAACAGGGGCGCTACCACATTGGCGATACCTTGCCCGATCAGCTCCTGGTTTGGGTCGTGGCGCGTACCGGCCATGCCATCGGCAACGACCGCCGAGAGCAGCGATTCAATCGCGCCGAGCAGGGCAATCGTGAACGCCGGGCCGATCAGGCGAACCACATCGGCAAGCGTCATATCGAGCCAATGAAAACTGGGTAGCTCGCGTGGAATCGCACCAAACGCGCTACCTATCGTTGCTACCCCGTCGAACTGAAAAACAGCCTGCAACATGGTGATGACAACCATGGCGACCAAGGGAGCCGGCACGATTTTGGGCAAGAATCGCGGACTGAAGAGCGTGAGTGCCAAGGCGAGCGCCCCGAGTGCCGTGGTGGTGAGGTGCAAACCCGGAAAGGCGAAGAGCAAGGCCGCCAGTTTTTCATGAAAATGCTCCCCGCCTGTGGCGGGTTGCAGACCAAAGAAATACTTCCATTGCCCCACCCAGATGATGATGGCGATTCCCGTCGTAAACCCGATGATGACCGGATGCGGGATGTACTTGATCACGCCGCCAAAGCGCGCGAAGCCCATGATCAAGAGCATTACCCCAGCCATCAGGGTAGCAATCTGCAGGCCGGTGATACCGTATTTCGCTGAGATGCCGGCGAGGATGACGATGAATGCCCCTGTCGGCCCGGCAATTTGCAGCCGACTGCCACCAAAGGCCGACACCAGCGCCCCGGCAACAATAGCGGTGTACAGACCTTGCTGCGGCGTTGCGCCACTGGCGATGGCAAAGGCCATCGCCAAGGGCAGGGCGACGATACCGACCACCATGCCGGCGACGAGATTATTGGTCCAATGGCCGCGGCCGAGGAGTTTGGCGCGATGGGCTTCAAGTAAGGCAATCATGCGCGCCGAGTATAAGGAGCCAAGCTTACGGCAAGCCAAAAACTACGCCCCGCATCAGCGGGGCGTGGAATTGATGAGATCAGGCGAATTTGTCTGGATCAGTAGGCTTCTGCCAGCGCGCTTTTCATTTTTTGCAAGGCCTTGGCCTCGATCTGCCGAATGCGTTCGGCAGATACACCGTACTCCGCCGCCAGCTCGTGCAGCGTTGCGGCTTCTTCGCCTTCGTTGACCAGCCAGCGACGTTGAACAATGGCACGACTGCGCGCATCCAAACCATGCAGGGCGGAGCGCAGGCCTTCATCCTGCAGTCGATCAAACTCCTTGCGTTCAAGCAT
Source organism: uncultured Propionivibrio sp. (assembly GCA_964521935.1). Lineage (GTDB taxonomy): Bacteria > Pseudomonadota > Gammaproteobacteria > Burkholderiales > Rhodocyclaceae > JADJEF01. The sequence continues at coordinate 3,945 of CAZFSH010000035.1, read as the reverse complement.
GGCGGAGGGTTCGATGCTGGTATCCGCAGCCAGATAGGCGATGGGCGCGTAGCTCTCGTCGTCGTCCTCGGTCAGCGGTTCGAGCGAGACATCACCCCCGGTCAGCCGGGTTTCCATTTCCACCACGTCTTCGGGCTTGACGCCCAGCTTCAAGGCCACGGCATTGACTTCGTCTGGGCCGAGTGTGTTGAAGCCTTGTTTCATGCTGCGCAGGTTGAAAAACAGTTTGCGCTGCGCTTTAGTCGTGGCAATTTTGACCAGCCGCCAGTTTTTCAGAATGTATTCGTGAATCTCGGCCTTGATCCAGTGCATGGCGAAAGACACCAAGCGCACGCCACGGTCGGGGTCGAAGCGTTTGACGGCTTTCATGAGGCCGATGTTGCCTTCCTGAATCAGGTCGGCGTGCGGTAGGCCATAGCCTAAGTAGCCGCGGGCAATCGAAATGACCAAGCGCAGATGGGAGGTAACCAAGCGGCGGGCGGCTTCCAGATCTTCATCCTTGCGGAAGCGGCGGGCAAGCTCGCCTTCCTCTTGCTCAGTCAGCAGAGGCACCCGGTTAGCGGCCTGAATATAGGCCTCAATACTCCCGGTCGGCGACGGTAGAGTGAATTGGCTAAGTGTCAGTGCGGTACCCATGATGTGATCTCCTGTGTATTCCAACTACACAGTAAGTTTAGCACTCTGGGAAAGGGAGTGCTAAACCCTGAATGTGCGCTTGGTAACAACTTGTGAGAGGCCACATCTGTCCCAAGGGTATCGCGGTTTATTTTTTAACTATTTGATCTATATGGTCTACTGGCGATTTAACAGATCAGTCAGCGCGTCGCCGCTGAGCGTTTGCTTGCGTTGTGGGCTGAGTCGTTTGACGTGGAATTCCGCCTGTGCCGCCAAGGAGCGGTTTGCCAGTTCAAAACTGGCGAGAAGGCGTAACGGAGGGTGTGAGCGCGTGTATTTCGCGCCTTTGCCGGCCTGATGGGCCGCAAAGCGTGCGCGAACATCTGTGGTAATGCCGGTGTAAATCGAGCCGTCAGTGCACTCGATCAGGTAAAGAAACCACGGCTGCACAGTCTGAACGTCGCCTCGTCAATGAATGCCCTGAGCGACCGCCAGCATTTTGGCGTTACGCAGGCGATGGGCTTCCTGCACGGTCAGGCCGATCAGGGTTTCGGGCGGCAGGGGTACGTCCCAGTGGGCCTGAAATAGATCAACGGCTTCGCCTGAGGCCAGGCGGGCGCGGTAGATTTTTTCCTGATAAGCGGGGGCGTTGGGCGCAGCAACGAGCTCTACTGACTGAATCAGCACGTATTTCTCCTGAAGAAAAAGGCCAAGGGATGCGTCTATCTTGCGCGTGAAGGAGGCCAATCAATGGGCTGAGTTGGAGGAAAAATTCGTGGTTTGTTGGCCGTTCGCTACGAAAAGTCAGCCGCTGTGGGACGGCGCCGGGGCAGGGTATGGGCACTTAGGGGTGCCTAGGGATGCCTAGGGGTGCATGTGCGCGAGCAGTTGCGCGGCGGCCTCTTCCGAGATGACCAGGCACAGCTTCATGTTGGCACGCGTGGCCCCGACGAATAAGCGGCGTAGCGCTTTATCGTCCAGTTCGGTGAAGTCGACTTCAGCAAACACTACCGCCGGGGCCGATTGACCCTTGAAGCGCATGACCGATTCGAGCAGCACATCGCCTTCGCCATACACCGGCCGCTGCAACAGGTCATAGCTGCCGGTAAAGCTGCGGAAGCTGAAGTCGCCCAGCTGATGGTGACCGATCAAATGCGAGGATTCGCGCCCGTGGTAGCTGATGACGGCGACATCCGACTTGCGAAAGCCGGCGGCGTAGCAGGCTTTGATGGCCATCTTCACCTGTTGCAGCATGCCGGCGCGATCGGTATAGGTGAAAAACTCGATCTCGCCGCCATCGAAAGGCGACGCAGCTTCGATCTCCTGGCTGAGATTCCCAGCCGGCGCGGTGGGCATGATCTGTTGCAGAAAGCGCACGATGCCGCGCGGGCTGCGATAGTTGGCGCGTGCGTACAGCTGCACCCAGTTTTCCAGCACAATTTCTGGCCGGCCGTACAGGTTTTGCATCGGGTCTTCGAGCCAGAACAGGCGCGTGGCACCGTCGGGGCGCGCATGGCGCAGCGCGAGGTCGCGCCAGTCGGCTTTCCAGTCCTGACCTTCGTCGATGATGACCGAGTCAAACTGCAGGTGCGCGGGCACCGGTAAGGCCGCTGCGCGCTGAATCAGCGCATCAAAAGCGTTGGCCTGCTGAAAGTTGGGGGTCTCGCCGGCGGCACGTACCACCGCCTCGCAGAGCATGTGAAAGGTGCCGATCCAGCCACCGGGCGGGGCGATCTGCTCCATGTGGTCAGACAAGGGGCGGTTGAAGCAGACAAACAAGGGGCGCTTGCCCGCCTCGATGGTGGCGCGGTATTCGGCCAATGCCAGCTGCGTCTTGCCCGAGCCGGCGGTACCGATCACACGCAGGCGAAAGGGCGTCATCGCCAGTTGCCGCGCCCAGTGAGCCAGCCCGCCCGAAATGCGCGTGACCAGCTGATCCGCTTGCCCAACCAGAGCGCCGACGCTGATTTCCAGCTGCAACACATCACTGAGAAAACGATGCACGGCGCGGGTGTCGCTGTCCTCGCCCGGCGGCAGGATGCTCTGAATGATCTGCCCCAGCTCATCTTTTCGTCGGGCGTCGACGATGCGTTCCGGATCGATGCCTGCAGTCAGCGCATTGCGCACTGTGTGATGCGGGCAGAAGAGCAGGCTGTCGACCTGCACATGGCTGGTTTGCGGCCGGCTGCGCAGTTTGGTCAGCAGGGCATCGCGCGAACGCGCCATCTGCGCGGTGACGCTTTTACTTTTGCCCAGATAGTTTTTGACCAAACCCTCAGGCGTCTCTTCAAGAAAGCCTGATTTTTGTTCGATCAAGAGCAAGTTGCCGTGTCGATTGACCACGACAAAGTCCACCTCACCAAACAGCGTATGGCGGTGTTCGACGCTCGCCCAGTGCACGCTGTGATACACCGTGTAGTCACTGGGCAGCAGCTGCTTGAGCAGCTTCAGGGTGTCAATTTCGCGCTGTTGGCCGTGGCTCAAGCCATCCAGCGCTTCCCAGCCATCGGGAACTATGCGTGCCATATTTGAACGAAAACGATGAGATTTTTCATGGGGAGGTTGTTCAGAGCTGTGTATCCGTGCATCGATCTGGTAGCCTTTGAACCCACCGATGACACACCAATGCACTCGCGTTATGGTGTGCCCTCATTGTATAAGGCGCTTTCCATGAATACACCCAAGCCCGCCGCCAAGGCAAACAGTCCGACGAAGAGTGATCCACTACTGGAAACGCTGCGCAGCAGCTTTGCGGTTTTTCGCGATACGCTACCGCTCGCCATTGGCATCCACAAAGCCATTCTGCTGCGTCTGCCGGAAATTGAGCTCAGCGCACTGAAAACCAGCTTGCGTCGCTACACCGCCTCAACGCGCTACCTCAAGGCCTTGGCGACCAACACCGTGCGCTTTGATCTGGATGGCAATCCGGACGGCGACGTCACGGCCGAACAGCAACAGCAGGCTGCTGATCTGATCAAAGAACGTTTCCGCAAAGGTGCTGAACGCAAACGCGAAGAAACCCAAGCTAAAGCGCGTGAGGCCGAAGCAAAGCGCCATGAGCAAGAGCGGCAAGAGAAGCTGCTTAAGCTGACACAAAAATTTTCTCGCCACTGATCGGGATCGCCACCAATGGCCATAGATCTGACTGCACTGGAAGCACGCGTGATCGGCTGCCTGCTCGAAAAAGAAATCACCACGCCGGAACAGTATCCGCTTTCGCTCAATGCGCTCACCAACGCCTGCAATCAGAAGAGCAATCGTGATCCGGTCATGGACCTTGATGAGATAGCGGTGCAACAAACGCTGGATAGTCTGGTCAGCAAGCATCTG
>CAZFSH010000034.1:0-14983 GCA_964521935.1 uncultured Propionivibrio sp. | reverse complement strand
CCGTCTGGCCCAACCTCGCGCAACGCAATCGTTGGGTGGAGTCCTTAAGGCGTAACGGACGCGTACTGGATTTTGAAACGGAGTTTCGTCGTCACGACGGCAGCGAATGTCCGGTTAGTCTGTCTGCCGAGATTACCTCGATTGATGGTGAAGACTGTGTGCTGAGTTTTGTGACGGACATCACGGCGCGCTTGCGTGCGCGCGAGTCGGAGCGCCGTGCCGCGAGTGTGTTCAACAACAGCCTGGAAGGCATCATCATTACTGACACGGAAAACCGCATTGTCGATATCAATCCGGCGTTTTCGGTTATCACCGGTTACAGCCGTGAGGATGTGATTGGCCAGACGCCGATCATGTTGCAGTCCGGGCGGCACCCCCCCGAGTTTTTTGCCCAGATGTGGAAAACGCTTTCCGAGACGGATTTCTGGCGTGGCGAAATCTGGAACCGCAAGAAAAACGGCGATGTCTTCCCCGAAATGCTCTCGATCGCGGCGGTGCGCGACGACCAAGGCGAGATCAACGAATACATTGCGGTGTTTTCCGACATCAGCACGCTCAAAGAGCACGAAGAAGAGCTCAATCGCATCGCCCACTTTGACGCGCTGACAGGCTTGCCCAACCGCCGCTTGCTCAGCGACCGGATGCAATTGGCGGTAGCGCGGGCGCGCCGCGAGGGCACGATGCTGGCGGTGTGCTTCCTGGATCTCGATGGCTTCAAAGCGATCAATGACGAGTTTGGTCACGCTGTGGGCGATCAGGTACTGCTCTCGGTATCGCGCTGCTTGACCGATACCCTGCGCGGCGGCGATACCCTGGCGCGCCTGGGCGGTGATGAGTTTGTCATGCTGTTTGGCGACTTGCAGAACGAAGGCGAGTGCAAGCCCTTGCTGCAGCGCATTCTCGACAAAGTGGCATTGCCTATCGAGATCGCACATGGTCTGGTGCATGTTTCGGCCAGTATCGGCGTGACGCTGTTCCCGGCGGATTCCGGCGACGCCGATACCTTGCTGCGCCATGCTGACCAAGCCATGTATCGCGCCAAAGAGCTGGGTAAAAATCGCTATCACTTCTTCGACCCGGAAAGCGACAAGCGCATCAGTGCGCACCGCGAAGCGCTACAGGAACTTGAGCAGGCCTTCGCCCGCCGTGAGTTTGTGCTGTTTTATCAGCCCAAGATTGACCTGCGCAGCGGCGAAGTTTTTGGCGCCGAAGCACTCATCCGTTGGCGCAAACCCGATGGCACACTGGTCGCTCCGGCCTTGTTTTTGCCACACATGGATGGCGAAGATCTGGAGATCCGGGTCAGCGAGTGGGTCATCACCTCGGCGCGTGAGCAACTGGCCAAGTTCCATGCGGCAGGCTTGCGTTTGCAGGTCAGCGCCAATCTGGTGGCGTCGCATCTGACGCAATCCGGCTTCCTGCCCTGGTTGCGTTCGCTTGTTGGCGACCATCCCGAGTTGCAGCCGGGTGACTTCAATCTGGAGATTCTTGAATCAGCGGCGATCGGTGATGTCGATATCGTGGCTCGTCAGCTTGAAGCTGTGCGCCGCATGGGCATCAGCTTGTCGCTGGATGACTTTGGCACTGGCTATTCCTCACTGGCCTATTTCCGCCGCTTGCCGATTGATACCTTGAAGATCGACCAAGGCTTTGTGCGCGACATGCTGGTCGATGCGTCGGACCATAACATCGTCGAAAGTGTAATTCGTCTGGCCGAGGTGTTCGAGCGGCGCGTGATTGCCGAAGGGGTGGAAACACTCGATCACTGGCGCGAGTTGCTGTCCATGGGCTGCGACTACGGCCAAGGTTATGGCATCGCTCGGCCGATGCCGGCCGAGGACTTTTTGCCTTGGGTTGCGCGCTGGCGCGCCGAGGGTGTCTGGCGCGGCATGCTCGGTGAGCATGGCCGGGAAAGTTGATCGCTTATGGCCCGCATGCGTTCATCTGGGACGGTAGCTGAAAAGTCAGTCGAAAAGTCAGCCGCTATGGGACGGCGCACGCTGTTGCGCGGCGCCGCACTTTTTGCGGTGCGTGGCGTGTTGCCGGCGATCGTGCCCCTTGCATCCTTACTCGGCGGCTGTGCATCGCGGCCCTTGCGCGTGGCTTTTCACCCGTGGCCGGGCTATGAGTTCTTGCCGGTCGCGGCGCAACGCAACTGGCTGACGTCCAGTGATGCCGAGCTGGTATTTACCCGTGATGCCTCGCATTCGCGCGAGTTGATTCAATCAGGCAGTATCGATGTGGTCGCCTTGACGCTGGACGAGGTCTTGCGCGTACGTGCGCAGGGGGTGGATTTGCGCGTGGTATGTGTCTTTGACGTCTCGGCCGGTGCCGATGTGCTGCTGGCCAAAGAGCACATTCGTTCGCTGGCCGAGCTGAAGGGCCAGCGGGTCGCTGTCGAAGCAGGAGGTGTCGGTAGCTTGTTGCTACGCGAGGCCTTGAGTCGTGCCGGCTTGAGCGAAGCTGACATCACCGTCGTGCCGATGGGGCCGGAGCGTCAGGCGCGTGCGCTGCTGGAAAACGAGATTGACGCCGTAGTCAGCTATGAACCGGAGGCTGGGCGTCTCGAAGCCAGTGGCTTGCGCCGGCTGTTTGATTCGCGTGCGATTCCTGACACGATTTTTGATGTGCTGGCGATACGTGCCGATCGTGTCATCGGCAATGAAGCGCGGTTGGAGAAATTGCTACTCGGCCATTTTCGCGTCCTGCAGGAATTTCGCCGTCATCCTTACGACATCGCTTTCACCATGGCGGAACGCTTGGGTATGAATGGTCAGAGCGTGCCACAACTGTTTTCCGGTCTGTTTTTACCGGGTATTGACGAAAACCGTCGCTTGCTTGCCGATGGCGAGGGCAAAACTCCTGCGGGTAAGCCAAAACCTGCGCCGGTGGTGGTCGCGGCGAGGCGCTTGCGTACCGAACTGGGATTGAGCGGAGCCTTGCTTGACGACTTGGCCTTACAGCAGCTGACCCGCGCGGACTTTTTGCCGCAGAGCGCTCTGCCATGATGCGGCCAAGCCGCTCCTGGCGCGCTGTGCGCAGCCTGGTCTTTCTGATGTTCGGATGGCTATGGCTTGGTCTAGGCGGCGATGCGCTGTCAGCCAATCCTAAAAATTCGCCGCGCGAGAGTGTCAACATCGTCGCGCCGGGTGAGCAAAAGCATCACCTGATTGCCTACTCAACCACGCGCAGTGGTAGCCAGTTGCAGCGTAGTTTGGAGCATCTGGTTCATCACTTGAACGTCTCGATTCCTGGCCATGTGTTTGAGGTCAGGATGTTTGATGATGACGCCATGATGCAGGCGGTGAAAAAAAATGACGTCGATTTTCTGCTCACCGGCGCCAGTCAATACGTGCACATCCGTGAAGTGTTTGGCTTGGTCAGCGTGCTGGGTAGTTTGCAATTTTCGATTGAAGGCAATCCGGTCAACGCCGCCGGTGGCGTGATTGTGGTGCCCGGTGTTGGACCTGGGGCAGGAACTGGATCTACCCCTGGTCAAGGCTCGCCCTTGCGCGAACTGAGCGATCTGCGTGGTAAACGTATTGCCGCTGTCAGCCCTACCGGTATTGGCTCGTATGTCGCGCCCGCACTGGCCTTGCTCAATGCGGGCGTGACCATGGACGAGGTCGCCCCGCTGTTCCTGGGGACCTCGGAAACGGCAGTGATCGAGGCCGTGATGGCTGGGCGCGCCGATGCCGGCTTTATCGGTTTGGGAACCTTGGAGCAGCTCAAAGCGGAGAAATTGCTCGCGCCCGATGCGGTGCGTGTGTTGGCCCCGCGCAAGCTGCCCGGTTTCCCTCTCGCCTTGTCCACGCCCTTGTTGCCCGCCCCGGCCTTCATTTCCATGCCTTCGGTGCCGTCGGCGCTGGAACGGCAGGTGGCGCGTGCCTTGCTGGATTTTCACTATACCGATGCCGCTAAATGGGGTGTTCCGGTCACCACACGTTTCGGTGTGCCCGTTGATTACGAAGTCGTGGCCACGGCAATGCGGCGCTTGAAGCTACCGCCATTTCATTTGGCCCAGACGATGTCCTGGCGTGACATCTGGACGAACTATCGCGCCTTCATCATTAGCTTGATGGCCGCACTGGCCTTGGTGGTGCTGTTGGCCTTGCAGCTGTGGTTGAAAAACCGGGCGCTGCGTCAGCGCTATGTGGAGGAGCAGCGCTTGAGCGTCGATCTGGCTTTTCAGAAGCGTCAGCTGCAAGTGCTGGTGAACAATCTGCCGCAGATGATCGGTCTGAAAGATAGCGCTGGCCGCTACATTTACGTGAACAAACTGTACGAGAAATCACTGGGCCGGTCGCTGGACCAGATCATCGGCCGACGCGATCAGGAGCTTATCGATGCGGATACCTTCGGACTGGTGCATCACTACGACGCAGAGGTGATGAGCACCGGCCAAACACTTCGCCGGGAGTTGTGGCTGACCCATCCGATCAATCATCAGCGCTTCCACTGCGTGGTGACCAAAGTGCCGGTTCATGATGACGCCGGGCAGGTGGTGGGCATTTTGGGCATCCTGGAAGATACGACCGCAGCGAGGTTGCAGCAAGATACGCTGGAGGCTACCCACCGGCGCATGGAGTCGGTGCTCGCCGCCATGCCTGACCTGATGTTCGAGTTTGACAGCGCAGGCGTTTATTGGGCGGTGTGGGCGCGCGACACACAGTTGCTTGCGAAGCAGCGCGAAAGCTTGCTCGGGCGTAATGTCATGGCGGTGTTGCCGCTTTCCGCCGCGCGCGTGGTGATGGACGCGATTCAGGCCGCCGCGCGTTTCGGCATTAGCCGTGGCCAGCGCATCATGCTCGAACTACCCGATGGGCTGCACTGGTTTGAGCTGGCGACTTCACGCATGGAGGGCGAGGAGATGCGCTTCCTGATGCTGTCGCGCGATGTCACCGACCGCATCCGTTTGCAGGAAGATTTGCACACCATCATGGATAACGCCGGTGATGGCATCTGGACGGCAACTGCCGATGGGCGCTATCAATACGCCAATCCGGTGGCGCTGGAAATGACCGGCCATACGCTCGGCGAATTGCGCCAGATGAGTATGACTGATTTGGTGTCTGTAGCCGATAAGCCGCAGGTTCAGGCGCACCTGGAGCACATCCGCAGCTCCGCCGCGATTGATACCAGCGAGTGGAATTTGCAGTGCAAGGATGGTCACCAGATCGATGTGGAACTGACCACCAAGGGCCTGCCTGATGGTCGATTGCTGGCGATTGGCCGCGACATCTCGCAGCGCAAAGCCGTGGCCAAGGCCATGCAACGCGCGGCGGGGGTGTTTTCCGCCTCGATTGATGGCATTGTGATTACCAACTCAGACGCCGTCATTCTGGATGTGAATGCCGCGTTTAGCGTCATTACCGGTTACAGCCGCGAAGAGGTGTTGGGACAGCGTACGGCTATGCTCAGTTCCGGGCGGCATAACCCTGAGTTTTTCAGCGCCATGTGGCGCTCGCTGCAAGAGCAGGGAAATTGGCGCGGGGAAATCTGGAACCGGCGCAAGACCGGTGAGGTCTACGCCGAGTTGCTCTCGGTGTCCTCGGTGCTTGATGCCGAGGGCAAGGTTGTCGAGTTTGTCGGTATTTTTTCTGACATCAGCCGCATCAAACGGCACGAAGAAGAACTGGATCGCATCGCCCACTATGACGTACTCACCGGCCTGCCGAACCGCCGTTTGTTTGATGATCGTCTGCGCCAGGCGCGAGCACGCGCCGACCGGGAAAACACCCGCTTGGCCGTATGCTTCCTCGATCTCGACGCCTTCAAGCCGGTGAATGACGAGTATGGCCACGCTGCCGGCGACGAATTGCTGCGCTTGCTTTCCGAGCGCCTGCAAGCGGCCTTGCGTGGCGGTGAAACCATTGCCCGCATCGGTGGCGATGAGTTCATCATTTTGCTGACCGATTTGTTGTCACCCGACGAGTGCTTGCCGGCTTTGCAGCGCCTGCTTGATATTGTCTCGGAAAGCGTGACCATTCATGGGCATGAGGTCAGTGTTTCAGGCAGTATCGGTTTCACCGTTTATCCCGATGATGATGCCGATTCAGACACTTTGATGCGTCACGCCGACCAGGCCATGTATGCGGCCAAGGAGCAGGGGAAAAACCGCGTTCATGCCTTTGACGCCGAGGGGGACAAACGTGTCTCGGCGCATCGTGAAGCCTTGGCTGAGCTCGATGAGGCCTTCGTCAATGAGCAATTTGTGCTCTGGTACCAGCCCAAGATCGATTTGCGCACAGGCGCCATTGTCGGGGCGGAAGCGCTGATTCGCTGGCAGAAACCGGATGGCCGCATCGTGCCGCCAAATGATTTTTTACCGCTGCTGGCGTCTTCGCCGCTGGAGTTGCGCTTGAGTGCCTGGGTGATTGAAACCGCCCTGGCCGACACGGCGCATTTGCATGCGCTGGGCCTGCCCATTCAGGTCAGCGCCAATCTGGTGGCTACGCATTTGCAGCAGCGCGATTTTGCTGACTGGCTGCAAGCGCTGCTGGAGCGTTACCCGACGCTGGGCAAAGGCGCGTTCAGTCTGGAGATTCTTGAGTCCGCCGCGATTGGTGATGTCACCAGCATGGCTGATCGTTTGCGTGATGTGCAACAACTGGGGATTGCTCTGGCACTGGATGATTTTGGTACGGGCTATTCGTCGCTAGCCTATTTCCGCAGTTTGCCGATCAACACGCTGAAGATCGATCAAGGTTTCGTCAAAGACATGATGCGTGACACCGAAGCGAGCAGCATTGTGGAGAGCGTGGTGCGCTTGGCGGGCGCCTTCCATCGCAATGTGATTGCCGAAGGCGTCGAAACCGTGGAGCACTGGCAGGCTTTGCTGGCGATAGGCTGCGACCAAGGGCAGGGCTACGGTATTGCCCGCCCCATGCCGCTGGCGGACTTTGAGCGCTGGGCGCGTGAATGGCCCGAGCGCGGTGTGTGGAAGCAGGTGGTGACGCCGTAAAAGTCAGTCGCTGTGGGACGGCGTCTTTTACTGTGGGCGCGCCAGCAAGGCTCCGGTGACCAGCAGCAGGCAATAGATCGCGATGCGGAAATGCCGTTCGCTGACCTTATGGTGAAGGTGCTCGCCGATCCAGACCCCAATCACCAGCAGCGGCAAATAGGCGGCGACTTTCGGCAAGACCGGCAGCAAGCGCCCATCGAACCACAACACTACGCTCAGCAAGCCGTTCAGACACAACCAGACGGTGACCAGCGTCGCACGAAAACGCGCCTTGTTGAGCGCTACGCCGCCCAGTGAATACACCAGTAGTGGCCCACCTGAAGCAAACAAGCCGTGGCTCAGGCCGGCCGCGAGCGTCAGTAAATTGGTCAGCCAGCGTGGCCGCAGGCGCGGCTCGGTGACATGGCGCAGTTTCCATAATTCGCGCCCGGCGAACCACAAAATGAGCAGACCAAAAAGGCGTTTGAGCAGCACTTCGTCGAGGTAAGGCTTGACCCCGTAGCCGACCAGCGTGCCCAACACCATGCCCGGCAGAATGGTGCGCAGCAGCAGGTCACGATCAATATTGTGCCGGTGCTGCCACACCAGATAGCTGCTCATGCACACCGAGAGTGGCACGAGCACGGGAATCACCGCGTCAATGGGCACCAATTGCGCCGAGAGGCTGAGGGCGATGACGATGCTGCCAAAGCCGGTGATGGCTTCGAGGGTGTAGGCGAGAAAAATAAAGCCGCCAATGGCGATCCAGGTCAGGTCCATAAATTCTTTACGCGTGGGAATGCTGCCAGTGTAGCGACAGCCGGGCAACGGCGTGGGCCGCCGATTCCAGCGCACCTTCTTGCCAGCCGTTCAAGGGCGAGAGCGCATCGCTGGCAAAAAATAGCGGCGGCATACCGGCGCGCCATTGCTTGTAGGTGGTCGCCGAGGGCGAGTGCGTGGCGGCTGCGCCGATAAAGGGGATGCGCGACCACTGAATGGCTAGCGCCGCAGAGAGCGTGCCGTCGGTGTGCTGCGCGACTAGCTGTTCGGCAGCACGGAGTTGCTGCGCACGTGGCCCCGGTAGCGTATTGGCGATGCCTTGGTCGTTGGCGTAAACGGTCACGATGCGTTGCTGATCGCCGCAGGGCGGCAGGATGCGCAGTGGCGCGTCATAGCTGGCGTGCAGCGCTGGCGAAACTGGCGAGCTTGCTGAGCGTGCGTCCCATTCCATGCCAATTTTGAGCGCATCGGCCGTGGGCAGCGCGCCCAGTTCACGGCGTAGTGCGTCGGGCAGCGGCAGCGCTATCTGGGCTAAACGGTGCAGCGGCAAGGCGATGAGGGCATAGTCGGCGTGCAGTTGCGCTGGCTGGCCCTGATGCAGCAGGGTGAGGCGAACCGTGTGTGCAGGCGCGGTATGTTGAATAGCTTGAATGCGTTCGATACTTTGGATCACGCAGCTGGTCATTACCGGCGAATCCAGCTGCGCGGCCATGGCGCGGGGCAGGGCGTCCATACCGCCTGCCGGCTGCCAGGCACCCGGATGCACCGGCTCAAGCGCCAGATCAAAGCGTTTGACCACGGCGAGCAGGCGCGTGTGCTTAGCGAGAATGCGCCAGGGGCCGGCATTGAGATATTGGCTGGGCGAGTAGGCGCAGACTTGCTCGTGATCGATGCCTGCGCTATTGCTTAAGGTTTCGCTCACTGTTTCACTCACTCGGTCGCCTGCGCGCAGTGTCCAGTTACGCCCGCCGATGCGCGCCTGCGCTTCCAGCACGCTCACGCGAAAGCCCGCGTCTTGGAGTTTTAACGCCGCGTACAGTCCGGCCATGCCGGCGCCAATGACGGCTACATGGGCTGATGAGGGTGAGTGAGCAGAGGTGCGTGCGTGCACGGGTAAGGCAGCGCTGCCAGCAATGGCCAGCGCGTGTCCCAGCAGGCGACGGCGTGCTGGCAGAAATAAGCTATCCGCAGTCATAATCACAGCATGTCATTTAGCCACAAGCTTGCCTCCGTTGCGCTGTTACTGTTGCTCATGTGTCTGGGCAGTGCGGCAACAGCGGGCGCGCGCGTTGAGCAGATTCGTGCGCGCGGCAGCCTCATCTGCGGCGTTAGCGACGATGTGCCGGGGTTTTCGCAGCGTCAGCCAGATGGTCGCTTTGTCGGGTTTGAGGCAGATCTGTGTCGCGCTATTGCCGCTGCCATGCTGGGTTCGGCAGAAAACGTCGCGTTCGTGCCACTGCACGCGGTGCATGAGTTTCTCGACCAGCCGTCGATTGATCTGGTCTTTCACCGCCTGACCTGGACGCTCACGCGTGAGGCACCGGGGCAGCTGGAATTCGGGCCGGTTTATTTTTATGATGATCCTGACCCGTTACCGGATAGTCAGCCGCAGGAGCCTCTGGCTCCCCTGTTGCGCAGCGATGATGTCGATTTCACCCGCATCGTGCGCTGGACGCTCTATGCCTTGATTGAGGCCGAAGCCCAGGGTGCCATGGGTGCCATGGGTGCCATGGGTGTCATGGGTGCCCGGGGTGCTGTCCCTGCGCATTGGCCGAGCAACACTGGCGCCGCCTTGGGGTTGCCAGAAGACTGGGCGCGGCGCTGTGTGGCGCAGGTGGGCGATTACGGCGCCATCTATCAGCGCCATTTTGCTGACCGGCCGAGGGGGCTCAATCGCTTGTCGCGCGATGGCGGCTTGCTTTTTGCGCCGCCCCTGTTCTGACTGCACAGCAGGGGCCGTGGCCACCTAAAATAAGCCCATGATGATCGCATTGCTTATAGCGCACGGCTTGTGCGCCATCTTCCTGTTGGGGGCCATCAGCCATCAGGCGGCGGCGGTTTGGCGACCCCAGCCAAGCGCCGTGTCCCGCGTGGCTCGCCCCGGTACGCTTAGCGCAGGCTTCATGGCGGTGCGCGCGCCGCTTTATGCGCGCAGTGTGGTGGTGGCCTATGTGCTGACGGTTATTTTGGGCGACATTGTCTATGGGCCGTATCGCGTTGATGTCAAAACCATGCTGTTTGATTTGCAACTGCTTTCGTGGAATGGTGTTTTTGAGATCAAGGAACATCTGGTCGCGGTAGGGCTGTTTGTCTTGCCGGTTTACTGGCAGCTTTGGCAGCCGCTGGCCGCGGGGGGCGCTGGAATCAGTGACGCCCGGCCTAGTGAGTCTGATGTGCGTTTGCGCCGGCGCATCACCACCTTGCTAGCCTTCATCGTTTGGTATGCGCTCATTGCCGGACATTTGCTCAACAACCTCAAAGGAGTCGGATTTTGACTGCACCTAGGGCAAACCTTGCGCCTATTGTCAGTGAACGCTGGGTACTGGCGACACTGCTTGCTTGCGTCGCTTATGTGCTGGCCTACACGCAGGAATGGACGCTGTTCAGCTATTACCCCATGGTGGGCGAGTTCCACTGGCAAGGCGGATTGCCGGGGCAGGGCGATGAGCTGGGGCCGCGCATTACCTATTACGGCTGGAAGGCTATCGGGCTGCTTGCCGGTGGTGCCGTGTTGTGTTTGCCGACGCGCTGGCTGTCTTCTTTGCTGTCAGGCTGGAGCTGGCTCTCAGCGAATGGCTTGTGGTTTGGCTTGCTAGCTGTGCTAGCGCTTATTGGCGCTCACGAAGCACATTGGTTTTTGTCATGAAACAGACTTGGTTTTTTGCGCTGATGGCGGCTTGCTTTAGTCTGTGTTGGCCGCATGAGGCCTTGGCCAATGGCAAACAATTTTTCTTTCCCTCGCCGCAGGCGGAGGGGAATAACCCGAATGCGCTGGTTTACACCGGCAACATCAAAGACACGCAGGGGCGCTACCTGTCTGATGTGCAGATCTTTGTGGTGGCGAGTGATTCGGGCATCACCTTGCCGGTGAAAAATGACCGCCCCGGCCATTTTCGTACTCCCGACGTCCATGCCTGGATCGAGGGGCTGGGCGGCAAGGTGAATCCGGAAAAAATTCGTATCGACATTCGCAAGCCGGGCTATGTGCTGGCCAGGCCAGCGGCAATCCCCCGGCGCACGGCCGGGGTATATGCGGTGGATTTGTTGCTTAAGCCCGTGGGCGAGTAAAAGTCAGTCGCGGTGGGACGGCGCCAATGGCAGAAATGGCGCTGCCGCAACACCAGAAACGCTTAATCCAAAACGTGCGACACCAGCCCATCGGCCAATTTGGGCTCGAACCACGTCGATTTCGGCGGCATGACGTTATTGCTGTCGGCCACGGCCATGAGCTGGGCCATGCTGGTGGGGTAGAGCGCAAAGGCCACGGCCATCTCGCCGGAATCAACGCGTTTTTCCAGCTCGGCCAAGCCACGAATACCGCCAACGAAGTCGATGCGCTTGTCGCGGCGCAGATCGGCAATGCCCAGAATCGGGCCGAGCGCGTGGTCAGACAGTAACGATACATCCAGGCGGGCGACCGGGTCAGCCGGTACCAGCTCCGGCTTGATGCGCAGGCGATACCACTGGTGGTCGCAATACAGGCCAAACTCTCCCACCGTGCTGGGTTGTACGCGGCCCTTGCTTGCCTCCACCGTGAACGCGGTGGCGAGTTTTGCGAGCAAGCCGGACGCATCCAAACCATTGAGGTCTTTGACCACGCGGTTGTAGTCCATGATCTTCATCTGGTGGTGCGGGAAGATGACGGTCAGGAAGTGGTCGGAGGAGAGCGGATGGTTTTCTTGACGCCGCGATGCTGAAACGCGCGAGGCGGCGGCGGAGCGGTGGTGACCATCGGCGATGTAGAGGGCTTCCATGGCATCAAACACACGCGTTATCGATGCGATGCGTTCGGCGTCGCTGAGTACCCAGATCTGGTGGCGAATGCCGTCGTCGGCGGTGACGTCAGCGACTGGCTCGCCTTCGGTAATGCCGCCAATCAACAGATCGGCGGTGGAGGACTCGGGGTAGGCGAGCAGCACCGGGCCGGTTTGGGCATTGAGCGCTTCGATCTGGCGCACCCGGTCATCTTCTTTATCCGGGCGGGTGAATTCGTGTTTGCGAATGCGATTGGTGTCATAGTCGGCAACGCTGGCGACGGCGACCAGGCCGGTTTGCGTGTGCACCGTTTTGCCGCTGGGCATGGTTAGCCGATAGGCGTAATAGCAGGCGCTATCGTCACGCTGCAGCACGCCATCGGCGAGCAGGCGAGAGAGGTTTTCTGCGGCCTTGGCGTACACGGCGGGCGAATAAATGTCGATGTCTTCCGGCAGGTCGATCTCGGGTTTGGAGATATGCAGGAAGGAGTTTGGCTTGCCGGCAGCACGCTCGCGCGCTTCGGCGCTGGAGAGCACATCGTAGGGGGGCGCAGCGACTTCGCTGGCACGGCCAAGGGCTGGGCGCAGGCCGCGGAAGGGGAGAATCAGGGACATTACTCTTCCTTATTAAGGACGCTTTGCCAGTGGGCCGCGCAGGGCGTCATGGGCTTCGCGGATCATGGTTTCGGTGGTCGCCCAGTCGACACAGCTGTCGGTGACCGAGCAGCCATATTTCAACTGCGTCAGGTCAGCGGGAATCGGCTGGTTGCCGGCTTCGAGGAAGCTCTCGATCATCAGGCCGACGATGGATGAGTTGCCCAAGCGAATCTGGTTGATGCAGTCCTGCATGACCAGCGGCTGCAGTTCCGGCTTTTTGTAACTGTTGGCGTGTGAGCAATCGACCACGATGTTGGTCGGCAATTTGGCTTTTTTCAGTGCGCCTTCAGCCAGCGCGACGCTGACGGTGTCGTAGTTCGGGCGGTCACCGCCACCGCGTAGCACCAGATGGCCGTATTTGTTCCCGCGGGTGCGTGTGACGGAGGAGCGGCCCTGGGCGTTGATGCCGAGAAAGCTGTGCGGTTTGCTCGCCGAGATGATGGCGTTGACGGCGGCATCAAGCGAGCCATCGGTGCCATTTTTGAAGCCCACTGGTGTGGATAGGCCCGACGACATTTCGCGGTGGGTTTGCGATTCGGAGGTGCGTGCACCAATGGCCGTCCAGGCGATCAGGTCGCCTAGATATTGGGGCGAAATGGGGTCAAGGGCTTCGGTGGCGGCGGGTAGCCCCAGTTCGTTGACGGCGAGGAGAAACTCTCGCGCTTTCTGGATACCTTCTTCTATGTGAAAGGAGTCGTCCATGCGGGGATCGTTGATATAGCCTTTCCAGCCGGTCGCGGTACGCGGTTTTTCAAAATACACGCGCATCACCAGCACCATGGTTTCGCTGACCTCGTCGGCCAGTGTTTTCAAGCGCTTGGCGTAATCGAGGCCGGCGACGGGGTCATGGATAGAGCAGGGGCCAACGACGACAAACAGGCGGCGATCCCGGCGATCAAGGATCGCTTCCAGCGTGCGCCGTCCCCCAACGACTGACTTTACGGCGGCGTCGGTGAGCGGAACGCGGGCATGAATTTCCTCCGGCGTGGGCATCGGGTCGAAGGCGGCAATGTTGAGATTTTCAGTGGCTTGCATAACGAGCTTGGGTGGGGGAATGGATGGGTGGCTGGATGGACTTAATCATGCCTGAGTTTCCTGACTACGACTTGACCTGAAAGCGTTGCACGGTCACCTTGAGTGTTTGCAATAGTGACGACATGGATGAGGCTTCCGAGGCGACGCGCTGGCTGGAGGCGTGGCTTTGCTCGGTCAGGCCGGCGATGTTTTCCATGTGCTTGGCGACCTCGTTGCTCGCCTCAGCCTGTTCTTTCATATTATCGGCAAGCATTTCCAGGTCGGATAGCGAATGGCTGGCGCCTTGCTGAATCTCGTTGAGCGGCTGCAGGAGTTGCCGGATTTGGTCCACGCTGGAGTGGGCTTCATCGCGAACATGATTGATATTGCTTACAGCTTGCCCGGTGCGGTCGCCGATGGTGCTCAACATGCTTTGAATATCGGCCGTTGCGGTGCCGGTTTTTTCGGCCAGTTTGCGCACTTCGTCGGCGACGACGGCAAAACCCCGTCCTGTTTCCCCGGCGCGTGCCGCTTCAATGGCGGCGTTGAGGGCGAGCAGATTGGTCTGGTCGGCGATTTCCCGAATGGAGTTGGTCATTTCGGTAATGCGGTGCGTGCTTTCCTGCAGGTCGGCAACGCCGTTGGCGGCTTCGCTAATTGCTGCGGCCGTTGTTTCAATGCGATTAGTGACACCCGTGACCATTTCGACGCCACGCGCCGAGGCGTCAGCGGCATGGCGCGCGGTATCGCGAGTCGAATTGACGCGGTCCGACACGTGGTTGATGCTGACGGCCAGTTGTTCGATTGTGGCCGCGACCGAGGAAATGGTCATGGATTGCTGCTCGGTGATGGCAGCCAGTTCGCCTGAGGTGCCCGTCAGCTTGTCGGAGGAATCGCCAATTTGTACCGTGCTGTTGGCAATGGTCGAGATCAGGCTGTTCAGCTGCGCTTGCATGGCACTCAGCGAGCGCATCAACTCGCCAGTTTCATCGCTGGGTAGCTGGTCAAAATCGTTGTTCAGATTGCCATTAGATATTTCGGCTGCGATATCGTTGGCCCGATGCAGGGGTTTGACAATCTGGCGGGCAAATACCACGGCTATTGCTGCAGCGATGGCGATAGCAGCGAGAAACAGCACCAGCGCAATGCTTAGTGTTTGGTTGACCCGGCGTGAGGCATCGCTGACCATGGCTTCTTTTTCTTTGCCGATGTTGTCTCGAATCTGCTTAAGCAGTGTGGTCATTTCATTGAAGCGCTTCTCGGCACCGGCCATCAGGCCGCCGCCTGCCGTGGGGTCGGATGAAGCCAGATCAATGGCTTGAAGCACGCTTTTGCGGTATTTGCCCAGAATTTCACGAACGCTCACCAGTGTGGCTTTTTCTTCTTCGTGATTGCCTGGCGCGCCTTGCCATTTGTCAATTGCTGACTCGGCTTTGGTGATGTGTTCATTGATCTTGTCGGCATGTTTTTTGACGGTAGCTTCGTCGAGGTCCGCAATCCACAAAATCAGGCGATAACTCTCGAAATTGGCTTCGAGAATTTCAATGCGTGTTTTGGTCAGGTAGGCCAGACGATCATTGTTGAGTGCCTCCACCTCGTTGAGGGTGTTGCGCAC
>CAZFSH010000033.1:12448-15057 GCA_964521935.1 uncultured Propionivibrio sp. | reverse complement strand
TGGCGCCCACATCCAGACGCTACTGCTCACCCTGTTCTACAAGCACTTCCCGGCGCTGATTGCCCGTGGCCACGTGTACATCGCCCAGCCGCCGCTGTATCGCATTGACGTTCCTGCCAGCGGCAAAAAACGGCCGGCTCGTCGCCTGTATGCGCTGGATGATGGTGAGTTGGAGGCCATGAAAGACCGTCTGGAAAAGGAAGGCATTCCGCTCGACAAGATCGAAGTCGGCCGCTTCAAAGGCTTGGGCGAAATGAACCCCGAACAGTTGCGTGAGACCGCCATGTACCCGGCGACGCGACGCGTGCTCCCGGTCTCGGCGAGTCCGCGCCTGCGGGAAACTACGCTGAAATTATTCACCCTGCTCATGGGCAAGGGCGAAGCCGCCGGCCGTCGTGCCTGGATGGAAGAAAAAGGCCACCTCGTTGAGGCCGACATTTAAGAAAACTGATGATGCACGAAAACGATAACGACACACCGGACCTGTTCCAAGATGCCGCAGAAGAGTTGGCGGCAGAAGCGTTGGCGACTGAAAACGCACCCGCGACAGCGGAAGCTGGCGATAGCGCCGTCCCACCCGGGCTGATTTTTCCGCCGGAACCCGAGCCCGACGAACCCGACGATGGCTCGTCGCTGGCGCTGAACAAATACGCCGAGCGGGCCTACCTCGCCTACGCCATGAGCGTCGTGCGCTCACGCGCCTTGCCCCAGGTCGAAGACGGTCTCAAGCCGGTACAACGGCGCATTCTTTATGCGATGCACGAGATGCGGCTGGCGGCGACGTCCAAGCACGTCAAGTCGGCACGCGTGGTGGGCGATGTAATTGGTAAATATCACCCGCACGGCGATACCAGCGTATATGACGCGATGGTGCGCGTTGCCCAAGACTTCTCGCTGCGTTACCCACTGGTAGATGGCCAAGGCAACTTCGGCTCGCGCGACGGGGACGGCGCGGCAGCGATGCGTTACACCGAGTGCCGCCTGACGCCCATCGCCGAGCTGCTTCTGTCCGAGCTTGACCGTGGCACCGTCGACTTCCTGCCCAACTATGACGGCGCCTTCACTGAGCCCAAGCTCATGCCGGCACGCCTGCCTTTTGTACTGCTCAATGGTGCCTCCGGCATTGCCGTCGGTATGGCCACCGAGATTCCGCCGCACAACCTGCGTGAAGTGGCCGAAGCCGCCAAACTCCTGATCCGCAAACCCAACGCGACGCTGGAAGAAGTGCTTGAAGTCTTGCCCGGCCCCGATTTCCCCGGCGGCGGGCAGCTCATTTCACGCCAGAGTGACATCAAGGATGCCTACACCGGCGGTCGCGGCAGCGTGCGCATGCGCGCGCGCTGGTCGATCGACGAACTGGCGCGAGGCCAATGGCGTGTAATCATTAACGAACTGCCGCACGGTGTTTCCACCGCGCAAGTGCTCTCGGAAATCGAAGCGCTGACCAATCCGCAGCCGCGCACAGGCAAGAAAGAAGTGTCGCAAGAGCAGAAGAACCTCAAGACCCTGGTGCTCGGCGTGCTCGACTCGGTGCGTGATGAGTCCAGCGAGGCAGCACCGATTCGCATCGTCCTTGAGCCGAAGACGTCGAAAATCGCACAAGAAGAATTTATGGCCGTGCTGCTGGCGCACACCAGCCTCGAAGCCAATGTCTCGATCAATCTGACCATGGTCGGCGTTGATGGCCGGCCGACGCAAAAGTCGCTGTTGCAAATTCTCAGCGAATGGGTCGGCTTCCGCTTCGTAACAGTCGAACGCCGTACGCGTCACCGCCTCGCCGAAGTGGAGCGACGCATTCACATCCTCGAAGGTCGCATGACAGTGTTCCTGCGCATTGAGGAAGTCATTCGCTGCATACGCGAATCAGACGAGCCCAAGCCGGCGCTGATTGCCGAGTTCGGTTTGACCGAGGTACAGGCCGAGGACATTCTCGAAATTCGCCTGCGCCAACTGGCCCGCCTCGAAGGGATCAAGATTGAGAAGGAGCTGGGCGAACTGCGCATTGAGCTCGGCCAGCTGAACACCTTGCTTGAAGACCGCAAGGAAATGACCAAGCTCATCGTCAAGGAAATCACTGACGATGCGAAGAAGTTTGGCGATGATCGGCGCACGCTGATTGAGGAAGTGGCCTCGGTCGCCAACGTTGAAGTCTCGGTGCCTGACGAGCCGGTGACCGTCATCGTCTCGAAAAATGGCTGGGTGCGCACGCGCCAGGGCCATGGTATTGATGCCGCCACCATCAGCTACAAGGCCGGTGACTATTCTTGGTTCATCGCGGAAGCACGTACGATCTGGCCGCTGGTTGTGCTCGACACGAACGGCCGCGCCTACAGCGTACGCGTTGCCGACCTTCCGGGAGGACGGGGCGATGGCGCGCCCTTGTCGACATTGATCGACTTTCAGGATGGCGGCAAGCTAGCGCAAGTACTCACCGCACCGCCCGAAGCCAACTATCTGGTTGCTGGCAGCGGTGGCTGTGGTTTCATCGCCTCGGTCGCCGATATGGTCGGACGCAACAAGGCGGGCAAGGGTTTCCTGAGTCTGGAAAAAGGCGAAAGCCCCTTACCGCCAGCTCCGATCAACACAAAAGTCAGCTCCGGTGGCACGGC
>CAZFSH010000033.1:9111-12348 GCA_964521935.1 uncultured Propionivibrio sp. | reverse complement strand
AACGCGGCGGTGGCCGTACTGACCTCCGCCAGCCGCCTGCTGCTGTTTCCGCTCACGGAACTGAAAGTGATGGCGAAAGGCAAAGGCCTGACGCTGATTGATCTGGGCAAAGGCGATGAACTTGTCGGTGCGGTGGTTACCGACTACCAAACGCTGGTCGTAACGGGCGCCGGCCGCGGTGGCAAAGTCGCTAGCCACACCATATCGACCAAAGAGCAGGCGGACTATCGTGCCAACCGGGCACGTCGTGGTCATGAGATTCCCTACAAGATCAAACCCACGGGAATAAGCTTGTTATGAGTCGCTTACAAGCACTAATGAGTACCAATGAGCAACCAATCCCCTCAGCTCGCTGAGGGGATTGATGCTAGAATTTTTTTATCAAATTTTTGCAGCGGGTCGAAAGACTGGTTGCCTGGAACCCGGAGATCACCATGCTGTTCATCCTTTATTACATCTTCGCTATTGTTGTTCTGATCATGCACTTCACCGGGTTTCTGGCTCGTCACAACATCGAGTGGATGGTGCTAGTGCTCGCGGTAACAGTCTTCCCGGCCGTGATCTATCTGTAGGGAATAGCAGCTACTAACTACGCAAAAATCAGCGTAAGGCATGCGCACCGCGGAACCGGCGCATGCCCCACCAAACGGTGGCAGAAATAACAGGAATGGCCAGAGCGGTCGCCAATTCCGGCACCACCGCGACCCCGGCCAGATGCAGCCCCTCCGTCAGGTAATGCACGAGTTGCGAGCCGTAGTAGGTAATCGCCACGATCGATAGGCCTTCCACGGTTTCTTGCAAATGCAACTGCTGACGGGCACGCTGATTCATCTGCGCCAGCAATTCCTGATTCTGTTGTTCCAGGGCAATATCGACGCGAGTACGCAACAATTGTGAATTGCGCGCGATGCGTCCGGAAAGCTCATCCTGCCGCGAGGCCATGGCATTGCAGGTGGTCATTGGCGGCAGTAGACGCCGCTCCATGAACTCACGCAAGGGTGGAAAGCCTGTGACGCGCCGCTCACGCAATTCGTCAATGCGTTGCATGACAATCGCAAAGTAAGCACGCGATGCGCCAAAACGAAAAGCCGTGCGTGCCACAGAATGTTCGACATCGGCGGCAAGCTTGGAGAGCTGATCGAGCAAGCGCTGCTCGTCGCTGGCATTGCGCGCCGCGCCCATGCCATCCATGAGCCCCGCCAATTGCTCTTCTGAGGTACGTAACCATTGCCCCATGGCTTTGGCCAAGGGCAGGCCCAGCAAGGCCAATAAGCGATAGGTTTCAATTTCCCAGATCCGCTGTACGGTTCGCCCGGCTTGACGCTGGGTCATCCCCGCATCAATCAGGACAAAACGGGTATCGCCAGCGCGCGGCTGAAAATCACTGATCAAGGTAGCCCGCCCATCCACAATCGACGACACCACAATCTGCTGCCCCCGCGGTGCCTGATCAGCGATGGCCTGCTCGGGTGACATGTCGGCGGCCGCATGATGGTCGATGCGGAGTGAAACAATCAGTTGGCCAGGAATCGCCTCGCACCAGTCGTCAAAGGAAAAGTCCAAGGGAAGCTGGGCGCTGACTGGCTCAAAAAGTGTGTAGCTGGAAAACTCGGTATGCAGTTCCCAGCGCAAACAAACACCGCCCTGCTCAAACATGCCATAGACATCGGAAAACTCCAACGCCGTCCAGCCCTGCTCCGTGATCATCCTCGCGAGACGATCGTACTCGGACTCGATAATCCCTTGGGCTAACTGGGACACCGTGGCCTCATCTTGAATAAAAGCCAAATGCCGAATACGTGTCGGCTCAGTCAGTGGCCGCGGCGGGCGTGAATGAAACTCGTCGTTCAGGCGCCGACGTAAGGGATGTTCATTCACGAGCAATGGGCGACGACAAAATCTTTCACGTATTGCACGTTCGCGTCCATCACTTCCACACGCTGCGGCAGACTCTCAATGCCAACCAGTGCAGCCGGGCGCGGCGGCTCAATGCTCAAGGCTTCTTGAATAGTTTCGGCAAACTTCACTGGCTGCGCGGTTTCCAGAACCACCATGGGCATTGCTGGCTGAGCAACCATAAGCTCTTTGGCAACCTTAATGCCATCAGCAGTGTGGGTATCAACCAGCACGCCATACTGCTGCCATGTCTGGCGAATGGTCGCGAGCCGGTCCGCATGTGAGCTGCACCCAGAAGCAAACTTATAGCTGGGCAAATTGGCCATGAATGGCGTGCCATTCAGATCAAACGCGCCGCCGGTATCGACGGCCTGCCACAACTCACGCACCTTGGCGGGGTCACGCCCCACCAGATCAAAAATGAAGCGCTCAAAGTTCGATGCCTTGGAAATATCCATCGACGGGCTGGAGGTCACATAGGTTTCCGCAGTTGCCCGTGGCCGATAAACGCCGGTACGGAAGAACTCATCCAGCACATTATTTTCATTGGTTGCCAAGACCAACTGAGCGATGGGCAAGCCCATCATCCGGGCAATGTGGCCAGCACAGATATTGCCAAAGTTCCCCGACGGCACGCAGAACGCGACCTGCTGGTCATTCGCGGAGGTGGCCGCAAAATAGCCCTTGAAGTAATAGACGATCTGGGCCGCAACACGCGCCCAGTTGATTGAATTCACCGCGCCAATGCGCTGGGCAGCCTTGAAGGCCGCATCATTGGATACCGCTTTGACGATGTCTTGGGCATCGTCAAACATGCCACGCACGGCAATATTGAAGATATTGTCGTCCTGCAGCGAATACATTTGCGCGCGCTGGAAGGCGCTCATCTTGCCTTCCGGCGACAGCATGAACACCCGCACATTGTGTTTGCCACGCATGGCATATTCCGCCGCAGAGCCGGTATCGCCAGACGTTGCGCCAAGAATATTGATCTGCTGACCGCGCTGGTCGAGCACGTATTCAAACAAGTTGCCCAGCAATTGCATGGCCATGTCTTTGAAGGCCAAGGTCGGGCCGTTCGAGAGTTCAAGCAAATGCAGGCCGGGCTCCAGCGTGGTCAGGGGCGTGATATCAGCGGCTTGCCGGCCCTCGCGACAATACGGGTAGGTGGCGGCGGTATACGTTTTCCGGCACAGCGCACGCAGGTCATCAGCTGGAATATCGTCAATAAACAGCGAGAGAATTTCAAAGGCCAAGTCAGCGTAACTGAGTGATCGCCATGCCGCCAGCCGTGGGATGCGCCTGCGCACGCGGTCGAGACCCTCGAGGCCTACGCAGCAA
>CAZFSH010000033.1:0-9101 GCA_964521935.1 uncultured Propionivibrio sp. | reverse complement strand
CTTTCTGGCAAATACAAACCACCGTCGGGTGCCAGACCGCCCAGAAGAATGTCGCAAAAAGAGAGATGGGGGCTCTGCCCGCGGGTTGATAAATATTTCATGAAATTCTCGATACCATGGCGCGAAAGACAAACGACGATTCTAGCGGCGTCAATTTAAGAAGGGGTGGCGCAAGAAGGCGCAGCATCGGAAAGTTCCGGGGTGTTTGCGATAGATCAGAAATAGCAACCCGCCACCGCGCTAATCTTCAGCCATAACGATAAGGAATTTGACCATGCCCCTGATGATTGACCGTATTGATGCCGCTGTTGAGCACATTCTTAAACACATTCCCGGCGAGATTGCATTGGGCGTTCCACTGGGCATCGGCAAACCAAACCCATTAATCAACGCACTCTATCAGCGCGTCAAAGCCATGCCAGAACGGCGCATGCGCATCCTGACGGCCCTGTCCTTGCAGCGCCCCAAAGGGAGCAGTTCCCTGGAGCGGCACTTTTTGGAACCTTTCGTCGAGCGCGTCTTTGGCGACTACCCAGACTTGGACTACGTCCTCGACAATCGTGCCGGCCGTTTGCCCGACAATATTGATGTCCATGAATTTTTCTTCAAGACCAGCGACTATCTAAGCAATACCTACGCCCAGCAAAATCACATCTGTACCAACTACACCTTCGCCGCGCGTGACATGGTGATTCAGGGCATGAATGTCTTGACACAGGCCGTGGCAGTTCGCCGGGAAGGTGGACGCTTACGTTTGTCGCTCTCGTGTAACCCGGACACGACGCATGAAGCCATTGAAGGCTTGCGCAAAAAGGCCGGGGAAAACTCTCTCGTCATCGCGGTAATTAACGAGCAACTCCCCTTCATGCCCAACTTTGCCGAAGTCTCGCCAGACTTGTTTGACATGGTGGTAACTGATCCGGCGGCAACCCATCATCTCTTTGGCGCCCCCAACATGAAGGTTAGCCTGCAGGACCACGCCATTGGTCTGCATGCCTCCAGCTTGGTACCGGACGGGGGAACCTTGCAGATCGGTATCGGCTCGCTGGGCGACGCCATTGCGCATGCGGTGATTCAACGACATACCCACAACGCCGCGTATCGTCAGCTCATTAACGCCCTCACCCATGGCGCTGACGAACATCGCGAAGTCGGCGAATTTATTGAGGGCCTGTATGGATGCTCGGAGATGTTCGTGAATGGCTTCATCCACCTGATGGAGCATGGCATTGTGCGCAAGCAAGTGTTCCATGACCTCGCGCTGCAAACCCTGCTCAATGACAAAGCCATCACTACCCATGTCACGAGCGACACGCTCAAACAGCTGCACCGCATCAGACGCATTGCCAACCCACTCAGCCAGGATGATGTCCGCTACCTGACTTCGTTTGGTATCCTCAAGCCAGACACCCCATGGCAAGCCGAGACTCTTCGCATCGACGATGATTCGCTGAATCACTGGCTTGGCGATACGCTGACCGGTGGCATCTGCATGCACGGCGGTTTTTTCCTCGGCCCCAACGATTTCTACGAGAAATTACGGCGCATGCCCGATGAGCAGCTCGCCAAAATCGAGATGCATTGCATTGAATACATCAATCAGACCTACGGCCACGGCGACATTGCCCGTGCGCAGCGCCAGAATGGTCGCTTCATCAACACCACGATGATGATCACGCTCCTCGGTGCGGCGGTATCGGATGGCCTGGAAAATGGCGCCGTCGTTTCTGGTGTGGGCGGACAGTACAACTTCGTCGCCATGGCACACACCTTGCGCGACGCCCGCTCGATCCTGTTAGTGCGCGCCACCCGTGAGTCCAAAGAGGGCGTTCAGTCGAACATCGTCTGGAACTATGGCCACACGACGATCCCACGGCACCTGCGCGACATTGTCATCACCGAATACGGCGTCGCTGATCTGCGTGGCCAACACGATTCGGAAGTCATCGCCCGGCTGATTGCGATCGCCGACAGTCGCTTTCAGGATGAATTGATTACCGTCGCACAAGCCAACGGCAAGTTGGCCAAAGACTTTGTATTGCCGGCCATTTATCGGCAAAACCTGCCTGACGTATTGGAGGCCAAACTGCAATCGGGCATGGATGCCGGACTATTGCCCGACTTCCCCTTCGGCACCGATTTCACCGACGATGAGCTAGCGATGATCAAGGTGATGCAACGCCTCAAAAACGCCACCGAAAACCCGCTCGAATTGGTTAAGTCGGCCATTCGAGGACTATTCAGCGCCAACGAAGCTCCCCCAGAATGGCTGGATCGTCTGGGACTGAACGACACGCACGACTTCAAAACCGCGCTCACCAAACGACTCTTCCTCGGCAATCTGTAAACGCAAAAAAAAGCACCGGAGCAAGCGCTGCGGTGCTTTTTTAACGCGCTGTCGATTACCCCAGTTCTTCCATCCTGAGTTTGATCACATCACGCTTGACCACAGGCAGACTGCGAATCTTGGCAATCGCCGCGTCAACATTTTTCTCCCGCGTGAGGTGCGTCAGCATGATGATGTCCGTCTGCAACTCCCCCTCGGCCGGTTCGCGCTGAATCATGGCGTCAATCGAGATTTGCTGATCCGCCAGAATGCGCGTGATATCGGCCAAAACGCCGGATTTATCATCCACCCGCAAGCGCAGGTAATACGCACTTTCGACTTCCGATAGCGGCAGGATCGGCGTGTCTTGCACCGCATCCGGCTGGAATGCCAGTTGTGGCACGCGATGTTGCGGGTCTGCCGTCAGCACGCGCGAAATATCGACCAAGTCAGCAATCACCGCCGACGCTGTCGGTTCAGCCCCCGCGCCCTTGCCATAGTAGAGCGTTGAACCCACGGCATCGCCCTGGACCAACACGGCATTCATCGCCCCCTCAACATTAGCGATCAAGCGCTTTGCGGGAATCAGGGTGGGATGCACGCGCAACTCAACGCCATCGGCCTTGCGCTTGGTAATGCCCAGCAGCTTGATGCGATAGCCCAATTGCTCGGCATATTTGATGTCATCGGCTTCCAGCTTGCTGATGCCTTCCACATGCGCCTTGTCAAACTGCATGGGAATACCGTAGGCCAAGGCCGCCAGAATGGTGATCTTATGGCCGGCATCAACACCTTCGATATCAAAGGTCGGGTCGGCTTCGGCATAACCCAAACGCTGCGCTTCCTTGAGCACCTCGGCGAAGGGCAAACCCTTGTCGCGCATTTCGGACAAGATGAAATTCGTCGTGCCATTGATGATGCCGGCGATCCACTGAATACGGTTGGCGGTAAGGCCTTCACGCACGGCTTTGATAATCGGAATGCCGCCCGCCACGGCCGCCTCGAAGGCAACAATAACGCCCTTGGCACGCGCTGCGGCGAAGATCTCATTGCCATGCACAGCCAGCAGTGCTTTGTTTGCCGTTACCACATGCTTACCGTTGGCAATCGCCTTAAGTACCAGCTCTTTGGCAATGCCATAGCCGCCGATCAGCTCAATGACGATATCAATTTCCGGGTCGGTCACCACAGAAAACGCATCATCGGTGAGCGCAACGCTGCCACCCGTCACCTGCTTGGCCAGCGCCAGATTTTTGTCCGCCACTTTGGTGATGCGAATCGGGCGACCAGCACGACGGGTAATTTCCGCTTCATTGCGCTGCAAAACAGAGAACGTGCCACCACCGACGGTGCCAATTCCCAGCAAACCTACATTGATTGGTTTCATGTCAATACTTTCCTGAAGCAAAAGCTCGGGATGGTCATCCCTTCGCGAAAATAAAACTTGTGTGCCTGGGTGCGTTGCGTTCCCGAGTCCAGCGTTAATACGTCACACCCTAGGGTGCGGGCGTGGTGTTCCAGATAGTCCAACAATCCCTTGCCGATGCCGGTGGAGCGCTGCGCGGAGTCGGTGACGAGATCATCCACATACAAGCGGCGTCCCTCGTAGGTATTTTCAATCACACGCCACAGTGCGATACCACAAACCTTGTCGTCCAGAACCGCCACCACCATGCGCGCACCTGCGGTAAAAATCTGCGTCATACGCCCCACGTAGTCAGCGGGCAGCTGCTCACGCAACTGCCGATGCACGGTTTCTGCGCGGGCCAGCCAGCCTGGCTCAACCACAGCGCCAGCGGCGTTAGTGATAGCGACAAAAGTCAGTCGCTGTGGGACGGCGCTCATGATACTCAGGTGCCGTGACGCTTGCGATACGCCTCAAGGAAGCGTGCCAAACGCCCAACCGCTTCACGCAAATCATCTTCGTGCGGCAAGAACACCAAACGGAAGTGATCAGGATGCGGCCAGTTGAAACCGGTACCCTGAACCAGCAGGACTTTTTCAGCGACCAGCAACTCCGAAATGAACTCCTGATCGTTGACGATCGGATAGATCTTCGGATCAAGGCGCGGGAACATATACAAGGCGGCCTTGGGCTTGACGCAGCTAACGCCGGGGATAGCGCTAATCAATTCATGGGCAATATCACGCTGACGCGCCATGCGCCCGCCTGGTGCCACCAGATCATCAATACTCTGGTAGCCGCCGAGGGCTGTCTGGATACCCCACTGCGCCGGCACATTGGCACACAGACGCATTGACGCGAGCATGTCCAGCCCTTCAATGTAATCGCGTGCATGCTTCTTTTCGCCGGACACAATCATCCAGCCCGCGCGATAACCGCACGAACGGTAGTTTTTAGACAGGCCGTTAAACGTAATGGTCAGCACGTCTTCCGACAAGGCCGCGATCGAGGTATGCGTCGCACCGTCAAACAGCACTTTGTCGTAAACCTCGTCCGCGTAGATGATCAGGTCGTGCGTGCGGGCAATCTCAATCAGTTCCAGCAACAGCTCATCCGGATACAACGCACCGGTCGGGTTGTTCGGATTGATGATGACCAGCGCACGCGTATTGGGCGTGATCTTGGCGCGGATATCGTTCAGGTCAGGGAGCCAGCCAGCGCCCTCATCACATAAATAGTGGCGCGGTGTACCGCCCGACAAACTCACCGCCGCTGTCCATAACGGGTAGTCTGGCGCCGGCAGCAAGACTTCGTCACCCGTATTGAGCAGGGCATTCATCGACATGACAATCAGCTCGGAGACGCCGTTGCCAATGTAGATATCTTCAATCGTCACACCCTTGATCGATTTCTGCTGGGTGTAGTGCATGACCGCCTTGCGCGCCGAGAAGATGCCCTTGGAATCGGTGTATCCGGCGGCATTGGGCAGGTTGCGAATCATGTCCTGCTGAATTTCTTCCGGCGCATCAAAACCGAAGGTGGCCAGATTGCCGATATTCAGCTTGATGATCTTGTGACCTTCGTCTTCCATCTGCTTGGCGCGGGCCAGCACAGGGCCTCGAATGTCATAACAGACGTTGGCAAGTTTTGCGGATTTGGTCACGGGTTGCATGGCAACCGTCCTTTCTGCGCCATTGGGTCAATGGGCGGCTTGTTTCGGGGAAAAAAACTATAATCTTACCCAAGCGGTTGCTGCACCGCAATCACATAACCCTACCACTGGTGCAATTGCTGACATTGGTGACATTGGTGCAATGAAACTCCACGACGCCCGAACGCCCGGCCAAAATACCTTTACCGCCTATGGCGATGATTACATCGCCGTCAATGGCAAAAATTTTCACGCCAGTTTGATTGTGACGCCGGAACATCTACGTGAATCATGGTCCGTTACCTCAGTAAGCACACTGGATGATGCTGCACTCGCCGCACTCGATGAGTTTGCCGGCTGCATCGTGCTCTTGGGTACGGGACCCAAGCAAAAGTTCCCCGGAACGAACGTACTGCGTGCCTTGTCCGTCAAAGGCCTGGCGGTGGAAGTCATGGACAGCTTTGCCGCCTGCCGGACTTTCAATATTTTGGCGAGCGAAGGCCGCAAAGTGGTCGCCGCCCTGATTCTGCCTGGCTTAGCGCCGGCCGCAGAATAATTTCCCTTTCATTGAACGCTGAACAGAAACATGCTGCTTGCCCTGAAAATCAACGTCGACACCTATCGCGGTGCCCTGCAAGGCGTTCCGCGCCTCGTTGAAATCCTCCGCCGTCACCAAGCCAATGCAACCTTTTGCTTTGCACTTGGCCCGGATCACGCCGGTCACGCGCTAAAAAAATCCCATAACGCAGAGCTACCCCGTGGTAGCAAGGGCATTTCGCTGCGCGAACGCTACGGCTTGAAAACGCTTTTTTATGGCTCGTTTGGCATCGGCCCCAACATCGGCAAGCAATGCGCTGCCATCATCAAAGCCACCGCCAACAGCGGCTTTGAAACCGCGATTCATGGCTGGAATCATGCCAAGTGGCTCAATGCAGTCACTAGCGCGACAGGCGTATGGACAGAAATCGAAATGCGTCGCGCTCACGAACGCTATATTGAGATTTTTGACCAGCAAGCTCCAGGGCACGCCGCTCCCGGCTGGCAAATGAATGCGCATGCACTACGCCTGACTCAGCGCCTGGGCTATCGCTGGGCATCCGACTCGCGTGGCGACTTCCCCTATCTGCCGGTTTGGAACGGCGAAGTGGTGCGCTGTCCGCAACTACCCACCACCTTGCCCACCAGTGACGAGTTGATTGGTCAGCAGGAGATAACGCGTGAAAACGTTCACATGGCGGTGCTACAGCGCACAGCGGCTGATCGGCGATCAGGCCATGTCTACACCCTACATGCCGAACTGGAAGGCATGGGCCTTAGCGATAGTCTGGAAAAATTACTCACTGGCTTGCGGGAACAAGGCTATCAACTCGTATCGCTCGGCCAGCTGCGCGACACGCTCGATTTAGCCTCCCTGCCCTATCACGAAGTTTCACTCGCTCAATTCCCCTCGCGCAAAGACAACGTGCTCGTGCAAGGCGAAGAGTTTCTGGCTCAATGGAAGGACGCTGCATGACTACCGATACACAATCTACTAACCACGCCTCAGCCGAAGTCTCAACAATCGGCAAGACCGTGCCCGACTTTTCAGCATCCACAACGGCTGGCACCTTCACCCTTTCCGCCCAACGCGGCAAGCCGGTGTTGATTTATTTCTACCCCAAAGACAATACGCCCGGCTGCACTACCGAAGCCATGCAATTTCGCGACCAGTACGCCGACTTTCAAAAGTCTGGCTGCTGCATCATTGGCGTCTCCCGCGACTCACTCAAATCGCACCAAGGCTTCAAAGACAAGCTCGGGCTGCCTTTTGAGCTGCTCTCCGACGCTGATGAAAGCGTGTGTCGTCTGTTCGACGTCATCAAAACCAAGAACATGTACGGCAAGCAGGTACAAGGCATTGAACGCAGCTCGTTCCTGATCGATGCTGAGGGTGTGGTGCGCGCCGAATGGCGCAAGGTCAAAGCGGATGGTCATGCCAGCGAAGTCCTGGCGGCACTGACTAGCCTGTAAAAACAGGCCCCTGCACTTAAAGGCTTGATCTAAGCCGCAAACACCGCTTTCTTCACCCGCTCGCTGCCGTTGCTGCGTGGCTATCGTGGTCACGGGTCTGACGCCTTATCGTCAGGCCCGTTAAGATCGTCTCACACCGATAAACCCGATGCACTTTACCCAGCGAGGTGCCCCAGTGAATGCCACCCGTGCCGCCAGCCGCGCCACTCCCGTAACCGGTAACAAGAAAAAGACTTCGCCCGCCAAAACCAAAACTGGCGGCACCGGAAAAACCAAAACGCCGGTGACCAAGCTTTTTGTGCTCGACACGAACGTCCTGATGCACGATCCGACCAGCTTGTATCGCTTCGAAGAACATGATGTCTTCGTGCCGATCATGACCCTGGAAGAACTTGATGCCAACAAAAAGGGCATGTCGGAAGTCGCGCGCAATGCACGCCAGGCCAGCCGCTCGCTTGATGAAATCGTCTCAGGTTTTGAAGATGGCATCAGCAATGGCATTGACTTGACCACACCATCGCATCAACTGGCCACGGGCCGCCTGTATCTGCAGACCGAAGCGATCAGCAGCGTACTACCCTCTTCCATGCCCACGGCCAAGGCAGACAATCAGATCCTTGCCGTGGTCATGCACTTGGGTAAAAAATTCCCCAAGCGCAGCGTCATCCTGGTGTCCAAAGACATCAATATGCGCATCAAGGCGCGGGCCTTGGGACTAGAGGCGCAGGATTACTTCAACGACAAGGTTCTGGAAGACACCGACCTGCTGTCCACCGGCACACTTGAACTACCGGCCAATTTTTGGGACACGCACGCTAAAGGGCTGGAGTCGTGGAAAAAAGATTCCCGCACCTACTACAAGGTACAAGGCCCGCTCTGCCCCGAGCTCTACATCA
Source organism: uncultured Propionivibrio sp. (assembly GCA_964521935.1). Lineage (GTDB taxonomy): Bacteria > Pseudomonadota > Gammaproteobacteria > Burkholderiales > Rhodocyclaceae > JADJEF01. The sequence continues at coordinate 813 of CAZFSH010000033.1, read as the reverse complement.
ACGAGTTCGTCTGGCAGGAAGGCGCACAACCGCTGCAAGCCTGGGTGCGCAGCACCAATGGGCGAACCGCTGAGCTGGAAACCCTGATTGACTATTCGCATCAGAAAAATGCCGTCTGGGGCATCACCGCGCGCAACCGCGAGCAGAACTTTGCGCTCAATTTATTGATGAACCCGGACATCGACTTCGTCACCTTGCTCGGCACTGCCGGTACCGGTAAAACATTGCTGACGCTGGCCGCAGCGCTCACGCAAACCCTCGACGATAAGCGCTTCGCCGAAATTATTTTCACGCGCGTCACCGTCCCGGTGGGTGAAGACATCGGCTTTCTGCCCGGCACTGAGGAAGAAAAAATGGCGCCCTGGATGGGTGCGCTGGAAGACAATCTGGAGGTGCTCAACAAGCCCACCGAACCGGCTCCAGGTAGTTCGACCAACAACTATGCCGGTGGCGATTGGGGGCGTGCGGCGACCAATGACTTGATCCGCAGCCGGATCAAGGTCAAGTCGCTCAACTTCATGCGCGGCCGCACGTTCCTGAACAAGTTCCTGATCATCGACGAAGCGCAAAACCTGACGCCCAAGCAGATGAAAACCTTGATCACGCGTGCCGGCCCGGGTACGAAGGTGGTGTGCCTAGGGAACATCGCCCAGATTGATACGCCCTACCTCACCGAAGGCAGTTCAGGCCTGACCTACGTAGTCGATCGCTTCAAGGGATGGGACCATTCAGGTCACGTGACCTTGCAACGTGGCGAGCGCTCCCGTTTGGCCGATCACGCCGGCGAAGTGCTGTAAAACTACTGTTGTGGGA
>CAZFSH010000032.1:0-15303 GCA_964521935.1 uncultured Propionivibrio sp. | reverse complement strand
CCTGCACGATCTCCATGTGCAGCAAACCAAGGAAACCGCAACGAAAGCCAAAGCCCAGTGCTTGGGAGACTTCTGGTTCAAACTGCAGCGAGGCGTCATTGAGATGCAGCTTCTCCAGCGAGTCACGCAAGCCTTCGTACTGATTTGATTCCACCGGATACAAACCGGCAAACACCTGTGGCTTGATCTCCTTGAATCCCGGCAGCGGCGAATCCGCTTTGCGATCAAGCGTCGTAATGGTGTCGCCGACTTTGGCGGCCTTCAACTCCTTGATCCCGGAAATCACGAAGCCGACTTCGCCAGCGCGCAACTCCTGACGCGGCGCAGATTTAGGCGAGAAAACGCCGACCTGCTCACACAAATGCGTCGAGCCGGAGGACATCAACAGAATTTTATCCTTAGGGCGCAATACACCATCGACCACGCGCACCAACATGACCACGCCCACGTAGTTATCGAACCACGAGTCGATAATCAGGGCTTTCAACGCCGAATCCACTTTGCCTTGCGGGGGCGGAATACGGGCAATCACCGCCTCCAGGATGTCATCGATACCCATGCCGGTTTTCGCCGAGCACGGGATGGCATCCGTAGCGTCAATACCAATAACGTCTTCAACTTCTTGCTTGGCGTTATCCGGATCCGCCTGCGGCAAATCCATCTTGTTCAAGACCGGGACGACTTCAACACCCAGATCGAGCGCGGTGTAGCAGTTAGCCACGGTTTGCGCCTCGACCCCTTGGGAAGCGTCAACCACCAGCAGCGCGCCTTCACACGCGGACAACGAGCGACTCACCTCGTAGGAAAAGTCGACATGCCCAGGCGTATCAATCAGATTCAGGTTATAGATTTGCCCGTCACGCGCCTTGTACGACAAGGCGGCAGTCTGCGCCTTGATCGTGATGCCGCGCTCTCGTTCAAGATCCATGGAGTCAAGGACTTGCGCCTCCATCTCGCGATCAGAGAGGCCGCCACAACGCTGGATGATGCGGTCTGCCAGGGTCGATTTGCCGTGATCGATATGGGCAATAATCGAAAAATTTCTTATATGGTCCAAAACAATAAAAAAGGTGCTGAAACAGCACCTTGTAATCAGTTAGACGGGACGCGGAGTCTACTCGAAACGACGCAGATACTCACGCACTTTCGGCTCATCGAGATGGTAATGACAGATCTCCTGGCCATCTTCACCCAGCAAAACAGGCACCAACTCGTCAAAACGTATCAATAGCTGCTCATCGGCATCCACATCGCATTCGATGAGTCGAAACGCGGGCAAACCCACCAGGCGGTATAAGTCGTCGCGCATAAGCTCGCATAAGTGGCAATATCCACGGCCGATCAGGGTCAATGTTGGTGGCAGATCAGCGGGCATCGGACGTGTGGCAGGTCGTTACAAAGTTATTTAGATGCCCAGGGTGCATAATTTTCATGCGCGACACCATAAAAAAGCCAATGGCTAAGCCCAGAACACTGGCCAGTGGCACCAGCCAATCCCCAGGCCGGCCATTCGCCAAAGAGTCCGGAGCGGACGCGCGCACCATGAATTCAGCGCCAAGGGAGAAAAAGACCGCGAGAAGCAAGGGTAAGCCATAGGCAAGCAAGGCCAACTTGCCAACGCTTCCCTCAGGAGCGTGAATGGCGACAAGCTGCCCATCGACAGCACCATCAAGCAGCGGCAAGCGCACAACCTGCGGCGCGACCTCATCAGGGCTTATTGCCGAGGAACAACTACCCAATTGGCGACAGCCACCACAGCCTGGACGGGAAATCGCTACCTCCGTCCAACGCTCATCCACATTCGCTCGAAGCACACGCCCGGTTGCTTCCACCGCAGACTCCTCACGCACATTCAATGAGGGCCGAGTATACAAGACAAGGCCAGATGCCCTGTGGCCCCCAATTACCAGTGTCAGCAGTACCGACCAGCAGGCTCGAACGCAATCCAGCTCAAGCCAACATTGGCGAGTGCCGCTGCAGAAATGCGCCGTGCTATATTCGCCCGCGATGAAAATCTCGCCCGTACACGAATTTGATGCGCTGGTCATTGGCAGTGGTTTGGCCGGTCAATCGCTGGCGTTACGCTTGGCCGACAGCCGCCGCGTAGCCCTGATCAGCAAAAAAACGCTGACCGACTCCTCCTCCGCCTGGGCGCAAGGGGGTATCGCTGCCGTCCTGGATCCCAAAGACAGCATTGCAGCGCACATCAATGACACGCTAACCGCCGGTGCTGGTTTATGCAATATCAACGCGACCCAGCATGTTGTCGAGCATGGTCGCGAAGCCATTGAATGGCTACTCGATAAACACGTCGCCTTCACTCCTTGCGATAGCGAATTCGGATACCACCTGACCCGCGAAGGCGGTCACAGCCATCGGCGCGTAATTCATGTCGCCGATGCCACCGGTGCAGCGGTACAAAGTCGGCTAACCGAGCTGATCCGCCAACACCCCAACATCACGGTGTTCGAGCAGCACATTGCCATCGACCTCATTACCGCGGCGAAAGTCGGGCAGTCGCCCAATCGTTGCCTGGGCGCTTACGTGCTGGATGTTGCCACAGGACAAGTGAAAACCTTTGGCGCACCACACACTGCTCTCGCCTGCGGCGGTGCCGGTAAAGTCTATCTTTACACCACCAACCCCGATATTGCGACAGGTGATGGCATAGCGATGGCTTGGCGCGCCGGTTGCCGTGTTGCCAACATGGAATTCATCCAGTTCCACCCGACCTGTTTGTACCACCCGAAAGCCAAATCATTCCTAATTTCAGAAGCATTGCGCGGTGAAGGCGGCTACTTGCGCCTGCCTGATGGCACACGCTTCATGCCCAGCCATGATCAGCGCGAAGAGTTGGCTCCCCGCGACATCGTGGCGCGCGCCATCGACTTTGAAATGAAGCGTCACGGTATCGAGTGCGTATTTCTCGATATGACGCATAAATCGCCGGAGTTTTTACGCGAACATTTCCCCAACATCCTGGCGCGCTGCCTTGAACTGGGCATTGACATTACCACTCAACCGATTCCGGTAGTGCCGGCCGCCCATTACACCTGCGGTGGTGTGGTCACTGACTTGTCAGCACGAACTGATTTAAGCGGCCTTTATGCCATTGGCGAAACGGCATCGACCGGCTTGCATGGAGCAAACCGGCTCGCATCAAATTCGTTGCTCGAATGCTTAGTCTTTTCAGCCGCCGCGGCACAGGACATCCTTGCCGTAGAGCCGCATTCACGCCCCTCCCCGCCATTATTGCCTGGCTGGGATGAGAGCCGTGTTACCGATGCCGATGAAGAAGTGGTTATCACCCACAACTGGATGGAACTGCGCCGTTGTATGTGGGACTACGTGGGCATCGTCCGAACGACGAAGCGACTTGAGCGTGCAGCCCACCGAATTGAGTTACTCAAACAAGAAATTGATGAGTACTACGCCAACTTCCGTGTCAGCAATGATCTGATCGAATTGCGCAATCTGGTCACAACGGCCGACTTGATTGTTCGCTGCGCGCAGCGCCGGAAAGAAAGCCGCGGCCTGCATTATTCGCGCGACTACCCGGTCACCCTACCGCGCGGCCTGGATACGGTGCTGACGCCCGCGCAATAACGACAAACGTCAAGTTTGCGCCGTCCCACAGGGGCTGACTTTTCGCGGTAGTTTTACGCGCAGAAAAGTGGCTAGCTTAAACCCGGCGCAATACCAAGGTTCCGTTGGTGCCACCGAAACCGAAATTATTTTTCACCGCGATATCAATTTTCATCGAGCGCGCGGTGTTGGCACAGTAATCCAGATCACATTCCGGGTCTTGCTCAAAAATATTGATCGTCGGCGGGCTGATCTGATGATGCACCGCCAAGGCGGTAAATACCGTCTCCAAACCACCGGCGCCACCGAGCAGATGGCCGGTCATTGATTTGGTTGAATTCACAACAATTTTCTTAGCCGCATCCGAACCAAAAGCCAGCTTGATCGCCTCAGTTTCGTTTTTATCGCCGAGGGGAGTCGATGTTCCATGGGCGTTAACGTATTGCACGTCCTCCGGGTTAACGCCAGCATTTTTCAGCGCATTAACCATGGAACGACGGGGACCATCGGTATTCGGTGCAGTCATATGGTAGGCGTCACCACTCATACCAAAACCTGAAATCTCAGCATAGATACGCGCACCACGTTTTTTTGCGTGCTCGTACTCCTCGACCACCACGACGCCAGCACCTTCACCAAGCACAAAACCATCACGATCTTTATCCCACGGACGGCTGGCCGTAGCGGGATCATCGTTGCGCGTAGATAAAGCCTTGGCGGCACCAAAACCACCCATGGCCAAGGGCGTGACCGTTGCCTCAGCGCCGCCACAAATCATAACGTCGGCATCACCATATTCGATCATGCGAGCACTCATACCAATGGCATGCAAACCCGTAGTGCACGCCGTCACGACGCCGATATTCGGCCCCTTGGCACCAAGAAAAATCGACAAGTTCCCTGACACCATATTGATGATGGTGCCCGGAATAAAAAACGGCGAAATCTTGCGCGGCCCTGCCGCAAGATAATCGCTGTGGGTCTCTTCAATCATCGGCAAACCGCCGATACCAGACCCGATGTTCACCCCAATACGCTCGGCATTGGCTTCAGTAACCTCAAGCCCAGAATCTCTAAAGGCCTGAATACCGGCGATCATGCCGTAATGAATAAAGGTATCCATCCGCCGCGCATCCTTGGCAGAAAGATACGCTGTGACATCCAGATTTTTTACCTCACCCGCAATCCGCGCCGGCAGAGCCGTAGCATCAAAACGGGTGACGAGAGCAATACCGCTTTGCCCCTTTATCAGGTTGGCCCACGATTCATCAACTGAATTTCCAATCGGAGAAACAGCACCTAAACCGGTGATAACCACACGACGCCGAGACATTGCGGTACTCCTGCTAGACGAAAAAATAATTATTTTTTGGTGGCGGAGCTAACGTAGTCAATCGCCTGCTGCACGGTCGTGATCTTCTCGGCATCTTCGTCCGGCACTTCGCACTCAAACTCTTCTTCCAGTGCCATGATCAATTCGACGGTATCGAGAGAATCGGCACCCAGATCATCAACGAATGAGGACTCATTTTTGATATCGGCTTCGTTAACGCCCAATTGTTCAGCGACGATCTTTTTGACACGTTGTTCAATATTTTCCACGTAAAGCTCCTTGTTATGTGTGCGGAGATAAGGCCGGCGCAGTTTAGCAAATTCACTGCCCCAGGGATTTTTTTGAATGCGTTTATACCAACAGCATGCTGAGCGCACTCAGGATGCATCAGGCCATGTACATACCGCCGTTCACATTGATCGTGTTTCCGGTAATGTAAGCAGCGCCGGGGCTGGCAAGAAACACAGCGGTAGCGGCAATTTCGCTGGCATCGCCCAAGCGACCGAGGGGTATCTTGCTCAACAGTGCCTGTTTTTGTGCCTCAGCCAACTCACGGGTCATATCAGTATCGATAAAACCGGGAGCGATGCAGTTAACCGTAATATTCCGGCTGCCCAGTTCCTGCGCCAAAGCGCGACTCATGCCCGCCACCCCGGCCTTTGCCGCCGCATAGTTCGCCTGCCCGGGATTACCGGCTTCACCCACCACCGAGGTGATGTTGATGATGCGCCCGAAGCGCGCCTTCATCATCCCGCGTATCACCAAGCGCGACATACGGAATACCGCTTTGAGATTGGTATCAATCACGGCATCCCACTCATCATCTTTCATGCGCATGGCGAGATTGTCACGCGTAATGCCGGCGTTATTGACCAGCACAGCAACACTGCCATAGTTTTTTTCAATATCAGCCAGAAATGCGTCACAAGCCGCCGCATCGGTGACATTCAAGACCTTCCCTGCACCAGAAATTGCGGCCGCAGTGAATGCCTGCGTGATGTCATTAGCCCCATTTTCGCTGGTCGCCGTACCAATGACTGTCGCACCCTCGCCCCCCATTGCCAAGGCAATTGCCTTGCCGATACCGCGTGTCGCACCGGTAACGACGACGAGCTTGCCGACCAAAACCCCTTCTTTTGCCATGTGTCCCTCCGAATGTTCTAGTTGCTCAATTAGACTTACCCGGCGGCCACCGCAGCCAAGGCCGCCTCAACACCTGCAGCATCTGCCATCGCCCCGCCTATCATTGCCGGGCTGCATCGTTTAACGAGACCGGCCAGCACTTTTCCTGGGCCACATTCGTAAACGTTCGTGATACCCATCGCCTCAAAGCCACGCATGGTCTCAACCCAGCGTACCGGTGAAGCGGCCTGACGCACCAATGACTCACGAATCACATCCGGATCAGAAACCAGCGCGACATCAACATTGTTGATTACCTGAATTTTCGGTACCGCCATGGGCACCAAAGCCAATGCAATTTTTAGCTTTTGCGCCGCTGGTTCCATCAGGGAACAATGAAAAGGCGCAGAAACCGGAAGCATCAAGGCACGCTTGGCACCTTTGGCCTTGACGGCTTCGGCAGCACGTTCCACCGCAGCTTTGTGTCCAGCAATGACCGTTTGCGCTGGATCATTAAAATTGACCGCTTCAACCACTTCACCGTTCGCTACCTCGCGACAGGCTGCCATAACCGATGCAGCATCGAGGCCGAGCACAGCGGCCATAGCACCAACTCCCGCCGGCACGGCATCCTGCATCGCTCGTGCCCGCAGTTCTACTAAGGGAACGGCGTCGTTGAGAGTCAATGCCCCGGCAGCGACCAAGGCCGCGTACTCGCCCAGACTGTGTCCTGCAACCACACTTGGAGCGGGACCACCACGCTCACACCATAAGCGGTAAACCGCTATGCCAGCGGTGAGCATCAATGGCTGCGTATTAACGGTAAGGTTGAGCGACTCGGCTGGCCCATCAGTCACGAGCGCCCACAAGTCGCGCCCCAACGCAGCAGAAGCTTCGTCAAACGTTTGGCGAATCACCGGCGACTCGCCATAAGCGGCCATCATGCCAAGAGATTGAGATCCCTGACCAGGAAATACCATCGCAAATTTCACTGCATCCCCTCCACGGTTAGATTAATGCGCCGCTTATGCACAACGTAAGCGCCCATGAAAAAACTCTGAAAAATTAATTACTCGGCTACGGTAAGCGTAGCAGGCAACTGGCTCATCCGTTGCGCAATCATCTCGGGCAGTTTTTGTCGCGCCGCTTCCGCGGCACGCTCCAGCGCACATTGGAACGCGAACGCATCAGCCGATCCGTGACTTTTCACCACGACGCCGCGCAAGCCAAGCAGGCTGGCGCCGTTGTAACGCCTATGATCAAAACGCTTTTTGAACTCATTTAGCACCGGTAAGGCAACCAAAGCAGCAAGCTTGGTGAGTGCATTTTTACTGAATGCCTCCTTGAGCGCTCCACCAATAAACTGAGCCAGCCCTTCAGACGCTTTTAACGTGACATTGCCCACAAAACCATCGCAAACAACGACGTCAGTGGTGCCCTTGAAGATATCGTTGCCTTCTACGTTGCCGACAAAATTCAAACCGCTGCGCTTAAGCAACTCTCCAGCACGCTTGACCACTTCATTGCCCTTGATGTCTTCTTCGCCGATATTGAGCAAACCGACGGTTGGACGGTCATTGTGCTCCAGGGCTGACGCCAGCAAAGAACCCATCACGCCGAACTGCAATAAATGCTCCGCAGAACAGTCCACATTGGCGCCGAGATCCAGCACGTAAGATCGGCCTCGCTGCGAGGGCATAATCGAGCATATCGCAGGCCGATCAATGCCATCAATCGTCTTCAGCACAAACCGGGATATCGCCATCAAGGCGCCGGTATTGCCTGCCGATATGGCGGCTGAAGCACGGCCTGACTTCACCAGGTCAATGGTGACGCGCATGGAGGAATCTTTTTTCCCACGTAGCGCACTGGCCACCGCTTCGTCCATGCCCACGACTTCAGAGGCTGCCACAAACTCAAGACGCCCGGGGAATTGCGCAATCAACTCCGCCAGTGCCCTCGGCAAGATATCAGGCAAGCCGACGGCAATAACCGAGCAATCAACATCTGCACGCAAAAATCCAGCAATCGCAGGTCCCGTAACGGCTACACCGTGGTCACCGCCCATACAATCAACAGCCAGCACAATCGCCATAACAGGTTCAGTCCTATCCAACGCTAGCGCTCAGCGCATCGTCAAAACAATCATAACGAAGCGCCACAAAGACAAACGGCAGACAGTAAACACTGCCTGCCGTCGATCGTCCAGTACCAGACTATTACTCGCCCTTGGCTTTCATAACCTTCTTGCCACGGTAAACGCCCGAGGGCGAAATGTGGTGACGCAAGTGAACTTCACCAGTCGTCGCCTCAACAGCCAAGGGCGGCGCCGTCAGAAAATCATGTGAGCGGTGCATGCCGCGCTTCGAGGGAGACTTCTTGTTTTGTTGAACAGCCATTTCACTACTCCTTGATTAATGCTTCTTAAACTTTGCCAAGCCTGCCAATGGGTGCTCTGCAACACTCGCAGAATCATCAACAGGCATAGCACAATCCGTATGTGCCGGAATCATCGGCAGCGCCAGAAGAATTTCATCCTCCACCAACGCCAGCACCGACATTTCACGCCCACTCACCACAACATCCACATGCTCGTTCTCAAGATCATCCTCGGGAACATCTGCTTCGCTTTTAACCAATTCCAAGCGGCGCTCAATTTCCAGCAAAAACCGCAGGTCGCCCAAGCACCGCTGGCACTGCAACAATAGCTCAGCCTGAACAGACAGCTTTATAAAATTCCGCCCCTCGTTATCGCGAAACCCTGTCAGATGCGCCACAAAATCACCGGCGTTACTCACCAGCGCTTCAGATAAGCGTTCCAACTGGGCAACGGGCACCTTCAGGTCAATCTCTCTTGCATCACGCGCGAAAGAAAAACCATCAATGAACGCCGGACCGGTAAGACTGCTGAAACTCGATTGCATAAACCTAGAATGTTATCATTTTCAGCCATTTGTAATCAAGCCCCATCATGTCTATCGTTGTTTTAGCTTCCACATCTCCCTATCGGAAGGAATTGCTGAGTCGCTTGCAACTGCCATTCCAGACCTACGCTCCCGACATTGATGAACGCGCCCAGCCCCACGAGCTACCGCAACAACTGGCTGAACGCTTGGCCTGGGAGAAAGCTCAAGCTGCCGCACCGCACTTTCCCGACGCCCTGATCATTGGTTCGGATCAGGTGGCATATCGTGGCACCGCCATATTCGGCAAGCCAGGAACAACAGAAAACGCGCGCTCGCAACTGCGCCAGATGAGTGGTAAGGAAATCATTTTTCACACGGGGCTTTGCGTACTGAATAGCCGGACCGGCCATAGCCAAGTCGAAGGCATTGCCACAGAGGTTGGTTTTCGCGAGCTAACGGATCAGGAAATTGCATCGTATCTCAGTAAAGAAGACGCCTTGAACTGCGCAGGAAGCGCAAAATCAGAAGGACTGGGAATTTCCCTATTACGCTACATCCGGGGTGACGACGCAACGGCGCTGGTTGGCTTGCCCTTGATAGCGCTGTCCAATATGCTGCGTAACGAAGGGGTCAAACTTCCCTGAACCCTAGCTAAGTCCCCAAACGCATCGCGCTCACTAAGGGCATCACACCTACTAACAAGCGGATTTCATTGCCACCCAACCTACCCCATCAATGCTAAAGCGCTCACGACCATCCCGCCGACACACTGCCAGCAAAGACTCGGCGGAGCTATCGAAACTGGCCAAACACCTCAGCCAGTCATGCTGCCGTACTGAAGACCGATTTTGGGAACAGCGCTTGAGTAAATTTATCGTTCAATCACTCACCGATCAAGACGAAGCCAGCATCACCAGCGTGCTGGAACAGTTGTACGAACAAGAAAGCATTGCCTACGGCCCACTCATTGACTTGATTGAATCGTGCGCCGAGAGCCAGCAAATCGAGTCTCAGGTACCTATGGATATCGTGCTGATTGCGGTACCTATCCTCGCCTGGTCGCGGTACCAAATTCCTTCCGGAAAAGTACCCAGCGATCAACTTGACGCGTTACGTGTGCATCTTCACGCGCATGCCTTGGCCAAAGACGCCCGCTTGTGCTTGATGGACCGACTATTCAGCCCAGAACAATTACCGCAAAGCTATTCAGAAACGCGCCAATGGCTCACCAGACTAACTGAGCCGACCACTCAAGGAAAGAACCATAGTGTCGACGCGGGCGAGTTAGCGCAAACCGTGCACTTTTTGTCGGACAGCCGATATCTTATTGGCGCTATCGCGGTGCTCAAGGATGCGCCGCTGTTTCGCTGGCAGGAAAATGACACGGACCGCGACATTGACCGCGATGAAGTCCTGCGTCAGTGGCAAAAACAAGGCACCGAAGCGATTCGCCCGCTGCTTCCCGCGTGCGCCTTTGAGCTATTGCCGCCGGCGGCGTATCACTCGTCCATCAGGGAAGCGGACCGCGCTGCACGACCCTACTCGCTCATCGCCGGCATCGAGTTCATCAAGACTGTCCTGGGAAAATCACCCTCGGCATTTCAAGCGACGCTGGGGGCTTATTACAACCGCCAGCTGGAAGAGTACCGCATAGGACTGGGTTTTGCCGAGAGCAATGACCTGATTCACGGCCTTGTTTGGCCAGTGATTGACCCGGAAGATGAAGCACCGGAAGCGATCGTCGCCATCGAAAAGCTCCTGCGCAATGCCGGGATTACCAAAGTAAATCGACTGTCCCAGCAAATGCCCCTGGAATTCTGTGACGACTGTGGTGCGCCGCTATTTCCAAACCCGGAGGGAGAGTCCATGCACGCCGAGCTACCCGACTCTGCTTCCGACATCCAGTCGCAGCAGCTTCATTGAGGTTACGCGTCACGCAGCACGATAGGAATCAGCTGGAAGCGCCGTAGGCCGGCCTGCCAAAATATCGGCAAGGAGCCGGCCTGAGCCGCAGGCTAGCGTCCAGCCCAAAGTTCCGTGGCCGGTATTTACCCAGAGCTTATTGAGCGGCGTTTTTCCGATAATAGGCACGTTACCGGGTGTCGCGGGACGCAAGCCCGTCCAGTACTGGGGCGCAGGTACCGATGCCAATTCAGGGAAAAACGCCTGAGCGCGATTAACGATCGTTGCACAACGTACTGAATTCAGTGTTGTGTCGTATCCACAAAACTCCGCGGTACCGGCAACACGCAGTCGGTTTCCCAAACGGGAAAACACCAGCTTGCGTCCATCATCGGTCAAACTGACAAAAGGCGCCTGTTGGCCTTCAGCCAAATCAAACGTCACGGAATAGCCTTTTGCTGGATACAGCGGCACAGCTACCCCAACCTCTTTCAGCAACTGCCGTGAATGGCTTCCGCACGCCACAACAAATGCATCGCCGTCAAGTCGCTCGCCATTGGCTAACTGAACTGCCGTTACCGTGCCCCAATCGGAAATAAGATGGCGAATTTCACTACAAAAACGGAACGCCACACCAGCCTTCGCGGCGTGCTTAGCCAGCTGACCAACAAACTGGCACGCGTCGCCCGACTCGTCGCTAGCGGTATAAGTGCCGCCACAAATCGGCAAGCTACTTTGCCGCAATGCTGGTTCGATAGCAAAGCATTCCTCTGTCGTCACTGGCACGCGCTCACAACCTTCCCGACGCATTACATCGGCCTGCCGACAAGCATGCTCAAACTCTTTGGCATCAGTGTAAATATGCAGAATTCCGTGCGTCTGCTGGTCATACTCCAGCTGTAACTCTTGACGCAGTATTTGCAATTGCGCGCGACTGTATAAGCCCAGCGCGACAAGCGCCTGCAAATTCCGTCTACTACGCGCAGCCGAACATTCGCGCAGAAAACGCCAGCCCCACGCCCATTGAGCCCTATCAGCACGCAACCGCCAGAGCAATGGTGAATCTTCCTGACCTAACCAGTGCAAAATCTTACCTGGCGTTGCGGGGTTAGCCCACGGCTCAGCGTGACTTACGGATATTTGTCCGCCATTAGCGAAACTGGTTTCCTGACCAGGCAAGGCCTGCCGGTCGATTACGGTGACATCATGGCCATCTTTTGCCAGATACCAGGCACTTGCTACGCCAATAAGCCCCGCTCCCAAAACCACTACCCGCATGACCATCCCCGATTACGCCGTATTGAGGCATAGTTACAAACAACGGCACAAAATGCCATGTCGTAGATTTTGCCCGATTTAATTTACCGGACATTGCTGATGAAAACTGATGAAGAATGGAAACAAACACTCTCGCCTATCGAGTTTGAAGTCACGCGCAAAAAAGGCACCGAGAGAGCCTTCACCGGGCGCTACTGGAACTGTGACACCCCCGGCGTTTATCTCTGCGTGTGTTGCGGTACAGAATTATTCAAATCTGACAGTAAGTTTGACGCCGGTTGCGGCTGGCCAAGCTTCACCACGCCGATCAATGCTGACAACATCACCGAGCACGATGACTTTAGCCACTCCATGCAGCGCACTGAAGTTACCTGCTCTGCCTGCTCCGCGCATTTGGGGCATGTATTCCCGGACGGCCCGGCCCCAACAGGCTTGCGTTACTGCATCAACTCCGCCTCGCTGCGGCTGATGGCGGCTGACAGCGACTGATGGCAACGACACCCCGCGACGAAAAATGATTGATCCGATCAATGACTCCAGTAGCACCAGGCAGACCTTACAACCCGTATCCGTATAATTCAACACGATGAAATTTCTCTTCGATCTGTTTCCGGTCATTCTTTTCTTTGCTGCCTTCAAGCTGTACGACGTTTTTGTCGCAACCGGCGTCGTCATTGGCGCAACCTGTTTGCAAATCGCGTGGGTATGGTTTCGTCACGGCAAGGTCGACACCATGTTGTGGGTCAGCTTGGCACTCGTTGCCGTATTCGGTGGAGCAACCCTGATTCTCCATGACGAAACCTTCATCAAATGGAAACCTACTGTGCTTTACTGGGCCTTCGCCCTGGTGCTCTTGGGTTCCGCACAGCTTTATAAGCGCAACCTGATTCGGGTCATGCTGGAAGAGCAAGTCAAGCTCCCCGAATCCCTATGGACTCGCCTTAACCTCGGCTGGGTGGGCTTTTTTATCACCATGGGCTGCCTGAATCTGCTGGTCGCCTTTTTCAACCCATGGTGCTCAGGTGCGGAACAGTGCTTGGCCCAATGGGTTAATTTCAAACTGTTTGGCGGCATGGGGCTGATGATTGCCTTCATCATTGCCCAAGGCGTGTTACTCGCCAAATACATTCCTGAGGAACCCAAGTAATGCTCTATGCCATCATCGGCGAAGATATTCCCGGCACGTTAGCCAAGCGCTTAGCGGCACGCCCGGAGCACGTTGCCCGCCTGCAAGACTTGCAGGCACAGGGACGCGTAGTGATTGCCGGCCCCTTCCCGGCCATCGACAGTCCAGATCCTGGCGTTGCCGGTTTTACCGGCAGTCTCATTGTGGCTGAATTTGAATCACTGGCCGATGCGCAAGCATGGGCCAGTGCCGACCCCTATGTGGCAGCAGGCGTCTACGGCCAAGTGACCGTAAAACCCTTCAAGCAAGTTTTACCCGCGCCGTGACGCTGGAAGCACAGATTCGCGAGCGCTTGGCGAGCTTGCAGCCTACTGTCCTGGAGTTAATCGACGACTCGGCAAAGCACGCCGGACATGCCGGTGCAGCCAGTGGTGGCAAGCATTTTCAACTCAGGATAATCTCCGCCTGTTTCAAAGATCGGCCCACTTTGGCACGACATCGCATGGTGTATGATGCACTTGGCTCGTTGATGCACAAGGAAATTCATGCGCTGAGCATCAACGCACTCACTCCCCCAGACAATTGACTACATACTCAGGACTCTCATGAAACGCACGTTGCAACTTGCTCTCCCCTTGGCAATCATTACCGGTCTGCTCAGCCAGAATGTCATGGCTCAGGCTGCAGCCGCCGGCGCTACCAAGCCAACTACCGTCGTCACGGTTAACGGCAAAGCAGTTCCCAAGAACCGCGCCGATGCACTGATGGCAGGGCAAGAAGCCCAAGGTCGCCCCGACTCTGAAGAGTTGCGCAATGCAGTGCGTGAAGAGTTGACCCGCCGCGAAATTCTCTCGCAAGAAGCGATCAAAAAGGGCTTGGACAAGAAACCCGAAATTCAAGGCCAGATGGACTTGGCCCGTCAGGGTGTCTTGATTGGCGCCTACCTCAATGAGTACGTGAAAGCCCACCCGGTAAGTGCTGAACAGATCCAGCAAGAATACAACCGTATCAAGGCCCAACTAGGCGACAAGGAATACAAGGTTCGTCACGTGCTGGTCGAAAAAGAAGACGAAGCCGTCGCGATCATCGCCAAACTGAAAAAAGGCGAGAAGTTTGACGACCTCGCCAAACAATCCAAAGACCCCGGCTCCAAGGATCGTGGTGGCGATTTAGGCTGGGCCAATCGTGGTGCTTACGTCAAGCCCTTCTCGGATGCAATGGTCAAGCTGGAAAAAGGCAAATTCACCGATACGCCGGTCAAGTCAGACTTCGGTTACCACATTATCCAACTTGACGACATTCGTGACCTGAAGATGCCCGACATGGAAGAAGCCAAGGGTCAGATTTCTCAGCGCCTGCAGCAGGCTATCGTACAAAAGCACATTGAAGAGCTGCGAGCCAAAGCCAAGGTCGAATAAGACTTACGATTGCCGCGCGCTCGCAACGCCGCAACAAAAACGGGAGCCTGGCTCCCGTTTTTCATTTCTACCTGAAGAATACGCCGTGCCACAGCGGCTGACTTTTGCCAGCCCGCATTTTTAGCCCGTCAGCCTACCCAGCGCCGAGCATTGTGGAACATGCTCATCCATGGCGAATCCTCCGATTGCCGAATCGCATCCGGCGCCCAGGACATCTGCACTGAACGGAACACGCGTTCCGGATGCGGCATCATGATGGTGAATCGCCCATCTGCTGTTGTGACGCCAGCCAAGCCATTCGGCGAACCATTCGGGTTATCGGGATAACGGCTCGCGACCTTGCCGTGGCGGTCGATATAGCGCAACGCCAAGTTAGCCCTGTTAGCCTCAGGCTGACCGGCAAACTCTGCACGCCCCTCACCATGCGAAACCACCACTGGCAACCTCCAACCCGCCATGCCCGCCAGCAAGATTGAGGGTGACTCGGGAATCTCGACCATGGTAAAGCGGGCTTCAAACTGTTCCGAACGATTGCGCTGAAATGTCGGCCACGCTTCAGCGCCGGGAATCAGCGAAGCCAGATTGCTCATCATCTGACACCCATTGCATACGCCCAGGGCAAAACTGTCGGGG
>CAZFSH010000031.1:12472-15359 GCA_964521935.1 uncultured Propionivibrio sp. | reverse complement strand
GATGGCCAGGTCAGCCTTCCTGACGTGCCCTCAGCGCCTGCGCTGCAAGACCGGCAGCAGCAGGGGACAGCTGCTCGACGCGCTGCCCGACAACGCCGTACGCATGCTGGTCGAACGTTTCGACACCTCGGGCGGCGTGACCTTCGGTGCCTCCAAGGTCACGGCCAGCGGCGAAACCTACCGCGTGACGGTGGACTTCATCAACGCCGTGCGCTGGATCAAGGAAAACCTGCCGCACGCCAAGTCATCGGGCGGCGTCTCCAACGTCAGCTTCAGCTTCCGTGGCAACGAACCGGTGCGCGAAGCCATCCACACAGTCTTCCTCTATCACGCTGTGCAAGCCGGGCTGACCATGGGCATCGTCAATGCCGGCCAGCTGGGGGTGTATGACGACCTCTTGCCCGAGCTGCGCGAGAAGGTGGAAGACGTGGTGCTCAACCGCAAAGAAGGCGCGGGCGATGCGCTGGTCGAATTCGCCACCACCGTCAAAGGCCAAGCCAAAGAAAACGTGCAAGATCTGGCCTGGCGCGAATGGTCGGTGGACAAGCGCCTGGAACACGCCATGGTCAAAGGCATCACCGACTACGTGGTGGCCGACACCGAAGAATGCCGTGCGGCGCAATTTGCCCAAGGGCTGCCTCCACTGGCCGTGATTGAAGGCCCGCTCATGGCCGGCATGAACGTAGTGGGTGACCTGTTTGGCGCGGGCAAAATGTTCCTGCCGCAAGTGGTCAAATCAGCGCGCGTCATGAAACAGGCCGTCGCGCACCTCGTGCCCTACATCGAGGAAGAAAAACGTCGCACCGGTGCCGCGTCAAAAGGCAAGATCATCATGGCCACGGTCAAGGGTGATGTGCATGACATCGGCAAGAACATCGTCGGTGTGGTGCTCGGCTGTAATGGCTACGACATCGTCGACCTCGGCGTCATGGTGCCGGCCGACAAAATTTTGCATGCCGCCAAAGAGCACGGCGCGCAGGCCATCGGTTTGTCGGGCTTGATCACGCCTTCGCTCGAAGAAATGAGCCACTTCGCCGCGGAAATGAAGCGTCTCAAGTTCGATGTACCCCTGCTCATCGGTGGCGCCACCACCAGCCGCGCCCATACCGCGATCAAGATTGCGCCGAACTACGACGGCCCGGTGGTCTATGTGCCAGACGCGTCACGGGCCGTCGGCGTAGTGACCAAACTGCTGTCGCTGGGTATGCGTGACGACTACGTCGCCGAAATTGCTGCCGACTATGAAAAAGTGCGCATCCAGCACGCCGCCAAAAAAGGTGTGCCGCTCGTCACCATCGAAGCCGCGCGCAACAACAAGACCAGGCTCGCCTACGCCCCGGTCAAACCCAAGCAACTGGGCGTAACGGTGCTACGTGACATCGACCTAGGTGAAATCGCCCGCTATATCGACTGGGGCCCTTTCTTCCAGACCTGGGATCTGGCCGGCAGCTACCCGAAGATTCTTGATGATGCCGTCGTCGGTGAGGCCGCACGCAATGTCTTCCGCGACGGCCAAGCCATGCTCGAACAATTGATTTCGGAAAAGTGGATCATGGCCAATGGCGTGTTCGGCCTGTTCCCGGCTAATGGCGAGATCGATGACATTCATTTCTACACCGATGAAGGGCGCACACAAGCCAGCTTCTCCTGGCGCGGCCTGCGTCAGCAACAAGAGCGGCCCGATGGCAAACCGCAGCAGTGCCTTGCCGACTTTGTTGCCCCGGCCGGTACCGCCGACTACGCCGGCGCCTTCGCGGTCACCGCCGGGCTCGGTATTGAAAACAAATTGGCCGAGTTTGCCGCCGAGCACGACGACTACCGCGCCATCATGCTCAAGTCGCTGGCTGATCGCCTCGCCGAAGCCGCGGCTGAATGGCTGCACGAGCGCGTGCGCAAAGACTATTGGGGTTACGCGACCGATGAGCAGCTCAGCAACGAAGCCCTGATCAGCGAGCAATACCGCGGCATCCGCCCGGCTCCCGGCTATCCGGCCTGTCCGGACCACATTGCCAAGGGTGGTTTGTTTGCCCTGCTCGATGCCCAGAACCATGCCGGCATGGACTTGACCGAGAGCTTTGCCATGACCCCGGCCGCCTCTGTTGCGGGCTTCTATCTCGCGCATCCCGAGGCGAAATACTTTGCCGTGGGCAAGATTGGCCGTGACCAGTTGCAGGATTGGGCAAAGCGGTGTTCAATGCCCATTGAACAGGCTGAGCGCTGGCTAGCGCCCAACCTGTCGTAAATCAGGGAGAACCAACATCACGGAGAACCAAAGCATGTCTGAAACCGGCCAGCCGCAGCGTATCGCGGTCATCGATGACGCCCCCGTGCTCCGGCGCATCCTGATCGCCTTGCTGGACAAGACCTACGCGGTCACTGGCTTTGCTTCAGGCGCCGAATTTCTCGCCAACCCGGAGCCCTTCGATCTGGTCTTGCTCGACATCGACATGCCCGAGATGGACGGCTATGAAGTCTGTCGCCGCTTGCGCGGCCGAGAAGTCGGTAGCGCCACGCCCGTGATTTTTGTCTCCGGCCACGACACCGCCCCCGAACGTATCGAAGCCTACAAGGCGGGCGGCACCGATTTCATCGTCAAACCTGTAGCGGCCGATGAAGTGCGCCACAAAGTCAGCAGCATTCTGCAACAGCACAGTACGCTGCAGAACCTGGCCACGCGCACGCAGGCCGCCAGCGACGTAGCCTTTGCCGCCATGACCACCATGGGTGAGCTCGGCATCGTCATGGACTTCATGCGCCGCAGCGCCAACTGCACCGACCCGCGCGCGGTCGGTGAAGCCCTGCTGGCCGCCTTGCCGCCGCTGGGCCTCACGGGCGCCGTGCAAGTACGCAGCAGCGCCGGCCGGCTCAACCTCTGCTCCCCCGAACA
>CAZFSH010000031.1:8330-12372 GCA_964521935.1 uncultured Propionivibrio sp. | reverse complement strand
CGCCGCGCCGCCCAGCAGCGCACCATCGAAACACTGGATGGTCTGGGGCGCATGATCGGAACCTACAGCATTACCGACATTCAACGCGAAACCATACGGCACACCATCCATGATGCGCTCGACGAATTGGTCGAGCTTTACGACGAAGCGTCGGTCGCAGAAGCCGATTTCACACGCGTGGTGTCGATGCTCGAACGCATGATGCAAGATCGGCGCTAATATGGCGTTTACTGATTCGCTTCACCAGAGGTTGCAATGAACGATACATCCGTCCGCGGCACACGCGTACACGCGCCTGATCTCGACTGGAGTCAAGTGCGTGAAACCGTTTTGATGCTGGAGCTTTCCGCCGGCCAGATTGAAGGTGCGATGAAGGACAGCAATTCCTCGGTCGAAGTCCTGACCGACTCCTTCACGACTATGGCTGGCTACATGAAGATGATCGGCGATTCCGTCGCGGCGCTGCCTGAAGGCGGCGAAACCGGTGCGGCCAAAGAGCAGCTCGCTGGCGTTACCCAGCACGTTGCGGGCATGGTGCATCAGGCGATCATTGCCTTCCAGTTCTACGACAAGCTGGTGCAGCGCCTGGCCCACGTCAATCACAGTCTGGCCGGCCTCTCCGGGCTGGTTTCCGATACCAGCCGCCTGTACAACCCGGGCGAATGGAAAGCCCTGCAAGAGAAAATTCGTTCCAAATATTCCATGCGCGAAGAACAGGCCATGTTCGAAGCGGTGATGGCGGGCATGCCGGTGAAAGAAGCGCTGGAGCAATTCATGACCGAGATGAAAGACAAATCCGACGACATCGAGCTGTTCTGAAGATCGGTTGATCAATCAAAGCGACCCGCATGATTGATACCTCCGCCGCTGTGTTGAGTGCACCCATGAACATGCCGGAAAGCATGGTGGCGAACACCCCAGTGCCCGAAGGCACCGATCCTTATCTGGCAGTGGTCCTGGCGACCACTGGTGATGCCTTGTGGGAATATTTCCCGGCCAGCCGCGAAATCGTGTTGCACCCCAGTTTCGGCCTACAACAAGGCATGAGCGCGCAGCCCGGACGGCTGGCGCTCGATGACTTTCTCGAACGGGTGCATCACGAGGATCGTAGCGTTCTGATTGGCGCCCTCACAGAAAACAAAGCCCAGCACGAATGGCGCATGCGTTTGCGTCATGCCGACAGTGGCTGGCGCTGGTATCGGGTACGGGCACGCCAACAAGGTGAGCAAGGGGGCATACGCCTCATTGCCCTGCAAAGCGAAATCACCAGCGAGCTGGAACGCGAGGCGGCAATGGCCGATACGCTCTCGCGCTATCTGGCGCTGTACAACAAAGCCCCGCTCGGCCTGTTGGTGTGGAATCGCGAAGGCCGCATCATCGACTGGAACCTGCACGCAGAAAAGATTTTTACTTACACGCGTGCCGAAATTCAGGGGCGTCGCTTCATCAATCTGCTCTTTCCGCCAGAGATACAAGACGAGTTGGTCGACATCGCCCGAGGGCTTTTTCAGCACGGGGGTAGCCACCAAAGCGCCTTCAAAAACGTCCGCGCCGATGGGCAAGCCCTGCACTGCCAATGGAACAGTGTCGCGCTGCGCAATGCGCGCGGCACGGTCACGGGCGTACTCTCACTGGTGTCAGACGAAACCGCCCGGTGGAACTCCGATCAGGATCGCCAGCACAACGAAGCGCGCAACCGGGCATTGATCGAAACCTCACCAGACTCCATTCTGGTACTCGATCTCGACGGTCGCATCGTCAGCGCGAACCAGCAAGCCCTCGGTTTAGCCGGTGCCGATGACCGCAGCGAGGTAATCGGCCGCCATGTCAGCGACTGGGTGATCGAGGCCGACCGTGAGCGTTTTCAGGCGCAGGTCATGGCCGCCCCGGAAGACTTCCTCGGTTTTGTCGGCAAGGGCGAATACCGGATTACCGACGCGCGCGACAATGAACGCATTCTGGAACTGCACCACACCACCCTGACCCTCTCAGATGGTTCGCTCGACGGTGTGGTGTTTTTCATGCGCGACATTTCACAAAGCCGGCGCGACGAGTGTGAGCTCATCGCCCACCGAGATCACCTCGAAGCCCTGGTCGCCGAGCGCACCGCCGCGCTCGATGACGCGCGCCAGCTGGCGGAAAACTCGGCCAGGGCGAAAGGCGAATTCCTGGCCAACATGAGCCATGAAATCCGCACCCCGATGAATGCCGTGATCGGCCTCACACGCCTGGCCTTACGCACCAACCTGGACTACCGCCAGCGCGACTATCTCGAACGTATCAGCGGCGCCGGCAAGCTCCTGCTCGGTCTGATCAATGATGTCCTCGACCTGTCGAAGATCGAAGCCAACCGCATCGAACTGGAAAACGCTCCTTTTGTGCTCGACGAGGTGCTCGACACCGTGGCCACCCTCGTCGGTGGTCGCGCGCAGGAGAAGGGGCTGGAGTTCCACTACCTGCTTGATGCCGACGTGCCGCACCGGCTGATCGGTGATTCCTTGCGCCTGACTCAGGTGCTGGTCAATCTGTGCAGCAATGCCCTTAAATTCACCGCCAGCGGCCACGTGGTGGTACGCGTGCGCACCTGTAGCCTGACCAACACCACCGGCCGCTTTGCCTTCCACATCGAAGACACCGGTGTCGGGCTTAGTCCCGAACAAACCACGCGTTTGTTCACCGCCTTTCAGCAAGCCGATGCCTCGACCACCCGCCGTTATGGTGGCACCGGTCTGGGTTTGGTGATTGCCAAGCGGCTGGTTCAGCTCATGGGCGGCGAGATCGGCCTGGAAAGCACGCCGGGGCAAGGCACCACCTTCTTTTTTGAAACCACGGTCGGCATCGAGCCGGGCAACGCCGTGGCCTGGTCCACGCCCAAAGACCTGATCGGCCAGACCGTACGCATCATTGACGACCACCCACTCGCGGGCGAAGCCATTGCCAGCACCTTGCAGCGCATGGGCTTGCGCACCGAGGTGTGCGATCACATTGCCCTCGATGACGCCCTCGACCATAGCAACGCCTCGGTCATTTTGCTCGACAGCGAGCTCCCGGATGCCGAGCGCTACGTGCGTCGGCTGATTGCCGAAGACGGCCAGCTGGGCCCACGTCCGCGCATTGTGCTGCTCGCCGGTAGTGACATCGAAGCCAGCACCAATGCCGTCAATGCCTGGGGTGCCGACGACTGCCTGACCAAGCCCGTGACCGTGGTACGACTGCTGCGCGTACTCTCCGGCGAACGGCGCAGCCTGCCTGAACTGCGCAGTGAACGCGTGGAAGAGCTGCGCGGCCAGCGTTTGCTCATCGTTGATGACCTGCCGGTTAACCGCCTCATCCTCGCGGAAATGCTTAGCGACTGGGGCGTGATGGTCGACCAGGCAGAGAGCGCGGAGCAAGCACTCACCTTGGCACTAGCCAGCACCAACAGTACCAAGGCAGGCTCTCGTTATGGCGCGATCTTGATGGATGTGCAAATGCCAGAGGTCGACGGTCTCGAAGCCACGCGCCGCTTGCGCGCGCAGCAGTGCACCGTGCCCATCATTGCCGTCACCGCGCACAGCCTTGACGCCGAGCGCGAGCACTGCCTGGCCGCCGGCATGGACGACATCATCACCAAGCCAATCGACCCGGATCGATTGGCGCAAATTCTCTGCCGGCTGTTGCCGCCTTTGGCCACTGCACCGGCGCCCGCGGACGTTGCTGCGGACGCCCCTGTCGCCGTCCCACAGGGGCTGAGTTTTGCCCAGGAAAGTCCAGCACTGGATCTTTCCGTGCTACCCGGCATCGACACCGAGATCGGCCTGCGCCGCATGCAAGGCAAGCAGCGCCTGTACCAAAAAGTGCTGCGCGACTTCCTGCAGCGCTTTGAGCAGGCCGACGGACACATTGCCGCGGCCGTGGCAGAAGGTCGCCGTGATGACGCGCTCGCACTGATTCACAGCCTGAAAGGGCTGGCGGCGACCATCGGCGCCGAAGCGCTCAGCGAATGCGCCGCCCTGCTGGAAAAAACCATCACCCGTGATGGTGCGACCGAGTGGCCGTTGGC
>CAZFSH010000031.1:4044-8230 GCA_964521935.1 uncultured Propionivibrio sp. | reverse complement strand
AAACACCCCAGACTACGGGCTTGCCTTTTTTCTGTGCCCATTCGAGCAGTTCGAGCAAGGGCGTGGCGCGCTGCGCCAGGCTGACAAAGGCGCGCGTGGCACCGCCGGGTGCGGGTTCGCTCTGGGGAAAGTCTTCGTCGCTCATACCGGCCCGCGCGGCTTTGTCTTCGGCAATCGCCGCGCGCAAACGGGCAATCGCCTGCGGTAACTGCTCAACGGTGACAATACCTTTGCCATCCTCTTTCACATGCTCTTTGCCCATGATGGTGATCAGGCGCTCGGCCACATCGCCAAACATGATCACATCGCCCGCGGCCTTCGACTGAAAAGTAACGATCATTTGAGCCAATCCAGAATATGTTGTGCCGGCTTGCGCCAGTCGCGCTCCAGCATCAGGCCATGGCCCATGCCTTCAAAAATAGTCGGCGTCGTGCCGTAAGCCCCCGCGGTGTTGCGCACCAGATCGGGCGGAATCAGGTGGTCAAATTCAGCGCCCTGAATCAGCAGCGGCGTACGGCCGACTTTATGAATTTCCGGCAGATTGAACAGGCTCATGTCCCAAATCGCGCGCTGCGATTCGGGCTGGCTGAAACGGTAATAACGCTCCAGATCATCGCCCTTGACTGGCTGCGCAAACAAGGATTCTTGTAACGCGGCCATGCTGGCGCCGGCACCGCTGTAAATGCGCCCCAGTTCGCTGAGCATGTTGGGCTTATTCACCAGCAAGCTCATCGCTGAACTCATCAAGCCCTGTGGTGGCACCGAACACATGAGCACAGCGGCCGGACAAACGCGCTTTTCCAGCACTTTCTGCACCACGAAACCGCCCATGGAATGGCCCACCAGAATCGGTGGCTCGTCATACTCGGCAGTCAGCATGTCGGCAACTTCGCAGACATCGCGCACATAGTCATCAATCGAAAACGTATCGAGAATGCGCCGCCCGCGCGAGCGTCCGTGGCCGGAGAGCGATAGCGCATAAGCCGGGTGGCCGGCGGCGGCAAAGAAATCCAGAAAGTGCTCGGCCCAGCACCAGGCACCGGTGTAGGCGCCATGGACAAAGAGCAAGGGAGTGGCGGGTGTTTTTTTGTCTGTCGGCAGGGCCGAAAGCACTTCCAGCCGAGGGCGGGTGTCTGCGCCGGGGGAGTAATCGCGTGAATTCATACGCGCATTATGCGGGTTAAGACAGAAATGGCTCTAACGCCGGCGGTTTGTCATGGCTGCTGGTCTTGGTTAATGGCGGTCAGTGCATGGATACGCGCGGCACGAATACGTTGCGGAATCTCCGCCGGCGCGGCGCCGGTGCTGGCGACCTGCCGCGCAATCTCCCCGGCATCGACGGCACTCACGGCGGCGAGCGCCGCGCGCCAGGCATCCGCTTGGCTATAACGCTTTTCTGTCCAGCCCAAACGCCCACGATAGTCCGCCTCACAGGCGAGCAAGACCTGCGCAAAGCGCTCGGGGCGACGCAGGGCATCACAGGCTTCGAGAATCTTGAGCCGGGTTTCTGGGCGCAATTCGGCGACCTTGTGCATATCGCCGTGGTAACGCGCAGTCAAGCGCGCGACATCGCGACACTCCACCGGCACGCGCAAACGCTCGCACAGCGGGTTGATCAGCTCAACACTGCGCTGCTCATGGCCGATATGGCGCGGCAACACGTCGGCCGGCGTCGTACCCTTGCCCAGATCATGGGTCAGCGCCGCGAAGCGCGCGGGCAGCGGCGCTTGCAGGCGCGCGCTCATGTCCAGCACCATCATCACATGTACGCCGGTGTCGACTTCCGGGTGGTAATCGGCACGCTGCGGCACGCCCCAGAGACGATCAAGCTCCGGCAGCAAACGCGCCAGGGCGCCACACTCGCGCAAGAGGATAAACATGCGCGCGGGCGCTGCTTCCATCAAGCCACGCGCCAGCTCTTGCCAGATGCGCTCGGCAACCAAGGCATCGACTTCGCCTGCGGCAACCATCTGGCGCATCAACGTCAGAGTTTCCGGGGCGACAGTGAACTCGGCGAAGCGTGCAGCAAAGCGCGCCACGCGCAAAATGCGCACGGGGTCTTCGGCAAAGGCCGGCGACACATGGCGAAAGACTTTCGCCGCCAGATCACGCTGGCCCCCGTAGGGGTCGATCAACACGCCATCATCGCCGCGCGCCATGGCGTTGATGGTCAGATCACGGCGCAACAGATCTTCCTCCAGCGTCACGCTGGCATCGGCATGAAAGCTGAAGCCGGCGTAGCCCGGTGCCGTCTTGCGTTCGGTGCGCGCCAGCGCGTATTCCTCGTGCGTGGTGGGGTGCAAAAAAACCGGAAAGTCGCGCCCGACCGGCTGGTAGCCATCGGCCTGCATGCGTGCTGGCGTGGTGCCGACGACCACCCAGTCACGATCCTGCACCGGCAGGCCCAAGAGTTGGTCGCGGATGGCGCCGCCTACGCAATAAATCTTCATCGACGTATCTTAATCAAGGTAACTGAGCGCCGTACCACAGCGGCTGACTTTTCACGGCCAGCCCCCAGCATTGCCGTTATTGCCCGTGCTGCGCAGAGTGGGCCAGCCAGGAATACAGCTCACTAAACAATGTCTCCGAGGACAAGGGCTTGGCCAGATGCGCGTTCATGCCGGCGGCAAAACAACGTGCCTTGTCGTCCGCGAAAGCATTGGCAGTAATGGCCAGAATGGGCAGCCGGTGCATGCCGGGCAGTGCCCGAATGGCGAGCGTGGCAGAAATGCCATCGCGCACCGGCATTTGCAAATCCATCAAGATCAGATCGTAATGGCCCCGGCTCACCTTATCGACCGCCTCCTGGCCATTTTCTACGCTATCGACGACGAGCCCGACGGACTCCAGCCATTCCCCCAACAGCTCACGTATGCCGCTGTCATCTTCGGCCAGCAAAATGCGCTTGCCGAGAAAGTCGCGCGTCAACATGGCCTCCAGCGATAGTTCCTTGGCCATGCCCTCGCTGCCGTCACTGGTGAGCGCATGCGCTGGTTTCAACGTGAGCACACACCAGAACGTGGCGCCCTGGCCCAAGGTACTGCGCACACCCACGTCGCCGCCCATGAGTTGCGCCAGGCGTCGCGAAATCGCCAGGCCCAAGCCGGTGCCGCCAAAGCGGCGAGTGGTCGAGCTATCGGCCTGCGTAAAGGCTTCAAACAGGCCGCTAATCTGCTCGGCGCTCAAGCCGATGCCATGGTCGCTTACCTCACAGCGCAGCGCTACCCGGCCATCATTGGCGCTCGCCTGCGCCTCAACAAACAGACGCAGGTAAATGTCACCCTGCTCGGAAAATTTGATCGCGTTGGCAACAAAATTGAGCAGAATTTGCTGCAGGCGCAGGCTGTCGCCATGCAGCCGCTCCGGTACCTCAGCGGCGATCTCGATCACGAGGTGCAATCCCTTGGCGGTCGCCGCCTCACTCTGCAGCCGGACAATGTCGTGAAGAATTTCTGCGGGCGAAAAATCGCGCTCTTCGAGACTCATGCGCCCGGCTTCAATTTTCGAAATATCGAGCACGCTATTGATCACCGCGAGCAGATGCCGCGCTGCCTTGGCGGACTTTTCCAGCTGATCAATCTGCTTGGGTTCACTGGCACGACGCAGCGCCAGATCGGTCATGCCCATGATGGCGGTGAGCGGCGTGCGCAGCTCATGACTCATGTTGGCCAAAAAGGTGCTCTTGGCGCGATTGGCCGCTTCGGCGGCATCGCGGGCACTGGCCAGTTCCGCGGTACGGGCGAGCACCTGGGCTTCAAGCTGTTCACGATGCTGGCTGAGTTCCTGCTCGATTTCCCGGCGTTCGCTGATGTCCTGGAAGGTGCCATAAATCCGCGTCACCTTGCCCTCGTGCCACTGGGCGTAGCCCTGCGTCCGCACCCAAATCTGCGCGCCCTGGGCGGTAATCAGCGGCAGCTCCAGATCGTAAGATTGACCGGTCTCCATCAAGTTTTGCACCGCCGCGGCAATCGTCGGCCGCGCCTCCGGTGCAAAAAGCGCAATGCCTGATTCAAGCGGCGGTTCGACCGGCGGAGTGATCCCGGCGATACGAAACGTCTCACGCGTCCACGCCAGCTTCATGGTGGCAAGATCGACCTCCCAGCCACCTACTTTGGCTAGCTCGCCCGTGGTATCGAGCAGCTTTGATTTCTGGATCAGAGTTTGCGTAGTTCGTTCAAGATTTTGC
>CAZFSH010000031.1:0-3944 GCA_964521935.1 uncultured Propionivibrio sp. | reverse complement strand
CGGCCATCAACGCGCGAGACCACCACTTCGGTAAAAGCGATGGTGGCCTGTGGATCATCACGCAAGCGCGCGAAATGGCTACGGTCGGCAACGTTGAAAGCGGGTGCTTTGGCCGAGGTAGCGATCAAATCACCGCGCGCATCAAAGACCCAAAAGCTGCTGGCTTCAGGAAAATTTTGCAATAAACCGACGAGGTATTCGGTTCGCTCGGCGCTAGTCGTGTTGGCGTCTTGCAGCCAATGCTCGTTCTTTACCCGCAAGGCCAACTGGGTGAGATTGACTTCCAGGTGGCGCAATATCGTGTCCAGCTGCGCGTCAAGCACCCAGGTCAAATTCGTCGCGTCACTGCGCACCTTGCTCATCAGCTGCGTACGACTTTGCTGCAGCTGCAAGGCCATGACTGCAAAGGCACCGACGCTGACCACCAGCATAAGCAGCAGGTATCGCCGGCCCAACGCGAGGTTTTGGCTCAGCGTTGGCGGCGGATCAGTGCGGCGGGGAAATAGGCTCTTAATCATTCGTCAAACCAAGGCGAATAAACCAGCGTGGCGCGAGCTCGCTGATCCACCAGGCTACCAGCGCAAAGCGAATAAAGCGCAACACAAACGACAAGCCCGACTCCGGTTCCGAAAACAGGTGCGACAGTAAGCCAACGCCGACGTAAATCGTGAACATGCCAACACTGCCCACGGCAAAGCAGCTCAAGCGCCGCGACCATGCGGCCGCTGGCACATAGGCCGCGCGCTGGCGCAATCGGCGCACGCCGATCATCAAACCAAACACCGTGCCGGCGAGCGCAAAAAAATGTGCCGGGCTACGCGCACTGGCTGCATGGCTCGCCCAGGCCGCGGGGTCCGGCGCATCGGCAATCCATGTTGGCACCAGCACGCCCCAGGCCATCATCGCTGCCGCCACAATGCACGCCAGCAGCACATAGTTGCGATCAGTCAGCGCACTCAGATAAGCACCGACGCGTACCTGAAAACTCAGGACGAGCAACAGGATAGCGCCGCCGATCAGCCAGCCCAGCACCACATCATGCGGAAAATGCACGCCCAGATAGGGCCGCGAAAAACCGATCAGCAAAATGAGTAGCAAGGCAATCAGCTGAAACCCGGGCCGCCTGACCTGCGTCGCGAGATAAGCCCAGGTCACCAAGGAACCCCCGGCGTGGCCAGATGGCACGCCGTACGAGCCCTCGGTCGCCAGAGTTTTTATGTGGGCATGGCCGGCATCGCCCAGTTCACTGGCGACCCCGGCCAACCAATAGGGCCGCGGGCCATGCCAGAGAATTTTGCCGGTAGTGCTGACGAAGTCGTTGAGCAGCAGAACGCTGAAGGTACGCGTTGCCAGCGCCGGATCAAGCGTCCAGTAAATAAAGGGCAGCAGGATCAGATAAAACTCCAGCGAGCCGAGAAACGTGATCGCCTGCATGGGCAGATCGAGCGCCGGGCTCAGCTGCTGCCACTGCGCGATCAGAGCCAGCCCGGCAGGAATGAAGGCGTCAAACATGGTCAAGACCCATGGCCGAGACTACAGGCCTCCGCACTGGCGCGGCGCGTGATTTTGTCGGCATACATTGCCGCGTCAGCCGCTTTGAAAATTGCCTCCATATCGAGACTCGTACCACAGAATAGGGTTTGACCGAAACTGGCGGCACCAACATGTTTCACCGAGCCAAGATCGAACTCACCATGCAAGGCGCTCACCAATTTTGCGTGCACCTTTGCCACATGGGCTTCGGCAGCGGCGCGTTCTGTGCCCAGATCATCCAGCAAAATAATGAACTCGTCACCTCCCAGTCGGGCAACCGTATCGCTGCCGCGGAGGCCATCGCGCAAACGCTGCGCAACCTGTTGCAAGAACAGATCGCCAGCGTCATGGCCATGGGTGTCGTTGAGCGCCTTGAATTTGTCCAGATCGACCATGATCAGCGCGCAATAGCTGCCCGCACGCGTACTTTTCTCGCGCGCCTGACGCAAACGATCCTCGAATAAGCGCCGGTTTGGCAGGCCGGTCAGGACGTCATGAAAGGCAATATGTGTCAGTTGTTGCTCGGCCAAACGCACGTCGGTTTCGTCACGCAAGACAACTAAAAACCCCGTCGGCCACTGCCGCTGGTCAGCCAACCGGGTAACACTGATACCAAAGTGTTTTTCACTCCCCCGCACCTGCACGCTGGCACGGCCTAATTGCGGTTCAGGATTCTCCCAAGCAGCAATGATCGCGGCGTCAAGCATTTCACTCAACGGCCGGGGAAGTACATCGCTGTAATGGCGACCCTGCCATGTACCGTTGATGAAATGATCGCTCATCGCAGCGGGGATGTGCAGTTCCGTCAAGTCGCCAGCGACATCACAAGCCAGTACGACATCAGGAAGCGAGGCGATCAGCAGGCTTAGTCGTTGCTGAACATTGCTCGCCTTGAGTTCAGCCATTTTGTTTGCCGTTATGTTGGAGTAAACGCCGAGCAGCACGGAGGAGCGCGAGTCTTCCCGCTGTGCACTCAGGCGAACCCAGGAAAACGAATCCAGGCTGTCGCGCACACGTATTTCAGCGACCAGCGGGGAGCCGCTGTTAAGGCCATTAGTGAGTTCATCGTTGAAGTAATGATCGCGCGCTGCCAAAAGTATCGGCAGGTCACTGGGGTGTACAAATTGCTCAAGCCGTACCGGTGGAATAGCGGTTTGACCATCGTAGCCCAAGGGCGTTGCGTAGTGTGGGTCGAGCACAATGCTGCCGTCGCTCAATTGCCAACGCAATATGCCCAAACGGGCGACGCTCATCGACAACTCCATTTGCGCGGTGGCGTGTTTCTGCTTGCTGATGTCCTGAATTTGCGAAACAAAGTGCACCGGCGTGCCTGCTTCGTCGCGCACCAATGAGACCGCTAGCAAAATCCAGACGATATGACCATTTTTATGAAAATAGCGTTTCTCCATCTGGTAATTGGGAATTTCACCCTGAACCAGTTGCTCCAAAAATCCGAGGTCAGCGTTCAAATCATCGGGATGCGTCAAGGTCTGGAAGTCGGTAACCAACAGCTGCGCTTCGTCATAGCCAACGATGTCACACAAGGCCTGATTCACGCGCAACCAGCGGCCCTCTAGCGAGACAAAAGCCATACCGTGCGCAGCGGCGGCAAAGGCTCCCTCGAAGCGACTTTCGCTGACCACCAAAGCCGATTTATTAATCATTGCATGCTTCCCTTCAGCATTTGCTGATTGACTATCTTGGCTAGTCGTTAGGTAATCAGCGCGTCATCAGACTGACCGACAAGGCCGCGTATTAATACTGGACGATCACAGATAGCTGGCAATCACCGCCTCCAAGGGCGTTGCGCACCGGCCGAAAGGTAGCGCCTGCGTCGACGTCGACGGGATTTTCATGGAACGCAAGTTGTCGCGCGTCATCGGCGGGTTGGGCAACAACTCCATGGCCCGCGCCTGTAGCCAGGCCACCAGGCCGGGCAAGCCGATGACGGCACGCGGGTTTCCACTGGCCGCAGCGGCCATAGCCACCAAATCGCGCAAGGCATAGACACGTGGCCCGGCCAGTTCGTAGGTTTGACCAATCGACTCACGCCGCCACAAGGCCTCAACAACGCTCGCGGCGACATCATTGACCCACACCGGCTGAAATTTCACGTCAGCGCCGGCAAGCGGAAACACCGGTGCTACGCGCGCGAGCTGGGCAAACAAGGTCAGGAAGGAATCGCCCCGGCCGAAGATGACCGAGGGTCGGAAGATCGTCAGCTCCAGTTCGGCGAATTTCAAGGCTGCCTCGCCCGCGCCCTTGGAGCGCAAATAGCAGGAAGGCGCGTCAGCGCCGGCACCCAAGGCAGAAACATGCAGCACACGGCGCACGCCCAGCGTGGTGGCCGCCGCGGCGATTTTCTTGGGCAGCTCGGCGTGGACGCGGGCAAAGGCTTTGCCATAAGGCGC